>JBJHAU010000008.1:0-20434 GCA_050480665.1 Alphaproteobacteria bacterium
AGCGGAACCTTCAGGTAACGGATCCCGTTCTCTTCCGGCTCCGGCCAGTGGCCCGCCCGCATGTTGATCTGAACCGAAGGCACGATCAGCTGCGGCATCGTCAGGCCTGAATCACGTGTCCGGCGCAGGGTCACGAAGGAGTCTTCCGAGACGTCTTCCCTCACATGCACATTGTCACGCCGCTGGGCTCCCACGGTGGTCTCCACCCGGGTCTCCTTGCGTCCCGATTCGGGAAGGTAGTCGTGACACAGGAACATTCTTGTTTCATCCGGCAGGGTATAAAGCGTGTGGATCGACCGGTAGAGACGGGCCGGATCGCCGCCAGGAAAATCGCAACGCGCGGTGCCGTAATCGGGCATGAACAGGGTATCGCCGACAAACACCGCATCGCCGATCAGGTAGCTGATGCAGGTCGGGGTATGACCTGGCGTCGGAATCACCCTTGCGGGAATGTTTCCGAGGCTGAAGGTCTCGCCATCGGCGAAGAGATGATCGAACTGGCGGCCATCGGTCGCCATGTCCGGAAGATTGAACAGCCTGGCGAAGATCGCCTGCACCTCTCCCACATGGGCGCCGATGCCGACCTGCCCGCCGACACGGGCCTTCAGCCAGGGGGCGGCCGTCAGATGATCGGCATGAACATGGGTTTCCAGGATCCAGTCCACCGCATAGCCTTGCTCCTCGATGAAGCCGAGCAGCACCGCAGCGCTTTCGGTTCCGGTTCGCGCCGAGGGATAATCGAAATCCAGTACCGGATCGATGATCGCCGCATGGCGGCTTTCCGGATCGGCCACCACATAGGAGGCGGTCGCCGTCGGCGGGTGGAAAAACCCGGTGACTTCGGGAACACGCCCCGGCACCGCAGGGAAAATCTTCAGCATGGCATGCCTTTCTCGCCTTTCCCCGGGATGGAACGGTCGGGGATGACCCGTTCAGGATAGACGACCGCTCCGCCCTTCGTCCACCACCCGCCGGACGCCGAGCGAGCGCGTCGCCGGGCTTACAGGCGGAGCCCCGTCTTGCCCCCGAGGATCGATCGTCTAGACTGGGGGATCGCCGGTGCGGGGGCACCGCACCGGCTCACCGGATGCACAGGGAGACAAAAGCCGATGCCCATCACCCGACGCAGCGGAATCGCCATCCATTATGAAGTCGCCGGCGAAGGGCCGCCGATGATTCTGGTGCATGCCAACCCCTTCGATCACCGGCTCTGGATGTATCAGATCGCCCGGTTTTCCAGGTGGTTCCGGGTCATCGCCATGGATATTCGCGGCTATGGCCGTTCCGACAAGATCGAGACCCCCTTCCCCTTCGACGAGATGGTGGCCGATCTGCGCGCCGTGCTCGACGAGGAAAAGGCCAGCGGCGCCATTCTCATGGGGATCAGCGTCGGTTCACGAATGGTGATGAAGGCGGGGCTGACCTGGCCCGAAGACATCCCTGCGGTGATCGCCGTCGGTTCGGGGTCGGCCGGGCGCGGCGCCCATTTCGACCGGCGGATCGCGGGTTACGAAAGCGGAAATCTTCCCGAATACCATGCCCGGCACCTTCGCGAACTGGTGGCCCCGGGCTTCCCGGACACCCCGAGGGGGCGGTATCTGCTGTCGATGTTCTCGGAGGCCGATCCAACCCTGTCGGGCCGGGCCATTGCCCAGGGGTTCCGGGCCCTGGCCGTCGCCGGAATCGAAGAGGAGGTGAAACGCTTCACCACGCCCGTTCTGGTGATCAACGGCGCCCATGACAACGCCCTGCCCCGCGGGCGCGAGATGGCGGAAACCCTGCCCAACGGCGAACATGTCATGATTCCGGCAACGGGCCACGCCTGCTGCCTTGAGGATCCCGAGGCCTTCGATGCGGCGGTCATCGCGTTCCTGAGGCGCCACGGGCTGATGCCGGCGGCCTGAACCGCCGGCACGGACCCAACCTTCTGGCCCGGTTTGGCCTTTCCCGGGCCATCACGCCCCCGGGTTCACGAGCCTCATTCGAAGTAGGATCCTTCCTTGAAGATCACCTCGACCTGCTTGTTCTCCGGAGAATTGCCCGGCATCGGCTTGCCCTGGCTGTTCAGGCGGTCGGGAAGGGAATCATCCTTCGCTTCCTCCGTGTGGCAGGCAATCCGGAACAGGACCAGCGGCTCTTCACTGGTGGCGTGAAAGTGGTAGTAGCAGTTCTTGGGCAGGACCACCCCTTCATGGGTGCCCACATCGTGGGTTTCGCCCTGGGGGCCATAGAACCGGGCCGAACCCTGCATCACCACGAAGACATGATCTTCCTTGGTATGGGAATGCAGGCCGTTTTCTCCACCCGAGGCATAGACCTTGAGGGTGCCCCACATGTTCTCGGTCTTGAACAGGGGGGTGTTGGTGCGGCCCTTTTCCAGCATCTGGGCCCGCATCTTGAAGAAAAGCGGCTTTTCCGAGGTGGCAAGCAGTTCATCCTTGAAACCGCCACGCTTGAAATCGCCGGATTGCTCGGTGGACATCACTTCGGTCACAGACATGATCTTCTCCCTTGCTGACAATCGAAACAGGATACCGGGATCAGTTCCGGTATAACACGGTATCGTGCCCCGGTTCATCCCGGGCTAGACATGGCCCCGCAGGATATTCCGCGCCACGACCATTTTCATCACTTCGCTGGCCCCCTCGGTGATCCGGTAGCTGCGCTGTTGGCGCCACATCCTCTCGATGGGAAGATCGGTGGTCAGGGCAATGCCGCCGTGAACCTGCATGCAGCGATCGGCGACACGGAAGGCCATTTCATCGGCATAGTATTTCGACATGAACCCTTCCTGGCGGAAATCGAGCCCGGCATCGGCACGCGCCGCCGCATGATAGACCATCAGCCGGGCGGCATGCAGCTCGATCGCGGAATCGGCGATCATCCACTGAATCGCCTGGCGATCCGCCAGAGGACGCCCGAAGGTGGTGCGCTGCTTGGCATAGGACACCATCAATTCGATGCAGCGTTCGGCAACGCCAAGCGCCCGTGATCCATGACGCAGGCGGCCCGCGCCCAGCCATCTCTGGCCCAGCTTGAACCCTTCGCCCTCGCCGCCGACACGGTTTTCCACGGGAACCCGCACATTGTCGAAGACAATTTCCCAGGGGCGATCGCCCATCATCGTCTGATACTGGGCGGTCAGGTTCACGCCCGGCGTGTCGCGATCGACGATGAAGCAGGAAATCCCGCCATGCGATCCCTTGGATCGATCGGTGGCCGCCATGAGCTGGATGAAATCCGACCGGTCGACATGGGTGATGAACCGCTTGACCCCGTTGATCACATAGACATCGCCGTCGCGCACAGCCGTGGTCCGCATGGAGCCGGGATCCGAGCCCGCATCCGGTTCGGTCTGGGCGAAGCAGGCGCGTTTCTCCCCCCGGATGACCGGATAGAGATAGCGCTCCTTCATGGAATCGGAGAGTTCGTAAAGGATCGCCCGAACGCTCGGCCCGGTGAAATTGTAGCCCCGCGCTGGCAGGGCCACGGTTCTCGACATCTCCTCGGTAACGGCCACGGTGGCCATGACCCCCATGCCCTGACCACCGAATTCTTCCGGAATGTCCATATGCCACAGGCCCAGCCGCTTCGCATCGGCCTCGAACTTCTGCGCCCATTCCGGTTTCAGCTCTGTCCCCTCACAGGTTTCCAGCTCGACCGGAATCAGTTCGCTGTCGACATAGCGGCGCAGGGTTTCCTTCAGAAGCTTGATGTCGTCGGGCAGTTCGAATTCCATGAGCAGCATTCCTGTGTTCGGGCCTTCAGGCCTGGTCAACGATGAATCCCGACCGGGGCGGGCCTGAAGGCGTGGCCTGCCAGACGGGAACGGCCGGGGTTCAGCCCCGCGAAGTCCGGGGGATGGGGCGGATATCCACCGCCCGGATGCCCTGGCCCTCAGGCCGGACGATCAGCGGATTGATTTCCAGATCGTCCAGTCGATCACGATGGGCAAGAAAGACCTCGCCCAGACCCACCACGGCCCTGATGAGCGCCTCGACATCGCAGGGCGGCGCGCCGCGAAATCCTTCCAGAAGCTTCCGCCCCCGCAGCGCCGCCAGCATGTCCCGGGCATCGTCGGGCGTGATCGGCAGAAGCCGCACCACCACATCGCGCATCAGTTCGACCAGCACCCCGCCGGAGCCAAGGACGATCAGCGGACCATGAAGCGGATCTTCCCGGCAACCGACCAGCATCTCGACACCGGACACCATCTCCTGAACCAGGAAGCCTTCGATGGCAGCCTCGGGTTCGAGGCTGCGCAGCCTGTGTTCAAGGGTCGAAGCCCCCTCACGAACCGCATCGGAATCCTTCAGCGAAAGCAGGACGCCACCGATCTCTGTCTTGTGGGAAAAGGCGGGGGCGATGATCTTCAGCACCACCGGAAAGCCGATTTCCTCCGCCGCCAGGGCGGCGGCCTCCCCGTCCCTGCACAGGCGGGAACGGGGCGGGGTCACACCATGCTCCTCGAGCCGGGAGATCAGAGCTGCCTCCTCGATCCTTCCTCCGAAGGAAGGCCGCAGGCCTGGCGATTCCACCCGCCTGCCCGTGCGGGCAGCGTAAAAGGCCAAGGCTTTCAAGGCCTCCAGCGATTCCGGGATTCCCTGAAGATGGGGAATCCCCAGCGCCTTCTGGTAGGCGATTCCCTGCTCATCCATGGCATAGCGCATCCGGCCGAAGGCCAGAACCGGCTTGCCGGAAGGATGGTCCAGCAATGCGGCAAGCGGGGCCGCGCCTTCGATATCGGCACGCCCGCGTGAGATCTGCCCGGCGAAGGCCAGCATGTCCACCGAGGGATCGTCCAGAACCGCCGTGCACAGCGAGGCCAGAATGTCGTTACCGGCAGGAATCCCCGCATCCAGAGGGTTCTGGGGCGTCATTTCCGCGGGCATCAGCGGCTTCAGCCGTGCCACCGTTTCCGGGGCGAAAGGCTCCATCACGGCGCCGGCATCCTCCACATAGTCATACATCAGATCGACGGTGCCCCCGGAAGTGGTCACGAAGCCGATCCTCGGGCCTTGCGGCAGACGCGGCTGCTGGAAGGCCAGCACCATTTCCGTCATGTGATCAAGGGTCGGACAGTGAATGATCCCGTAGCGTTCGCACATCGCGCGAAAGGCTTCGAAATCGCCCCCCACCGCCCCGGTATGAGACTGCGCCGCCGCCCGTGATCGTTCGGTGCGCCCCGTCTTGATGGCAAAGATCGGCTTGCCGGCGGCAAGGGCCTTGGCCGCCGCCGCCCTGAAGACTTCGGGACGGCGGATCCCCTCGATGAACAGGACGATCTGCCGCGTCTGCGGATCATCCGCGAGATAGGCGATGTAATCGGCAAGATCGAGGCCGAGTTCGTTGCCGCTGGAAAAGGCGTAGGAAAAGCGCAAGCCTCTGTCCTGAGCGGTCTGCACCCAGAATTGCAGCGTGCCCCCGGACTGGAAGATCGCCGCCACCGATCCTGGCTCCGGACGGGCGATCCGCGCATTGGGATAGACCATCAGCCGTTCGCGGGTGGCGATTCCGCCCATGCAGTTGGGGCCGATCACCAAGAGACCGCTGTCGTCGATCAGCCGACGCAAGGCCTCGCCCCGGGCGATGCTGCCCGGATCCGTGCCTTCCCCCATATGCCCGGCGTAGATGATGGCGGCTTTCAGCCCCGCCGCCGCGCCCGTTTCCAGAACACCCTGAACCGCAGGGCCCGGAACGATCACCAGAGCCAGATCCGCCGGTTCGGGCAAGGCGGCAAGATCGGGATAGCATCGGGTGCCGAAAACCTCATCCCGGCGGGGATTGACCGGGAAAACCTTCCCGGGAAAATCGGCATCCTTCAGGGAATTCCATATTGTCGATGGCCATTTGGCCCGCTCGGAAGCACCGACAATGGCAAGGGTTCTGGCCCTGAACAGGGCCTCGGGTGAACGGAACGACATCGACCTCCCCGGTCTGTGTGACTTTGCTGTGAAACTGTGGGCCGATGCAAGGCAGGCCCCTTGAGCGGGGAGTCTCCGGGCTTCCTTTCCGGCTGTCAAGGATTCCGGCCGTCCAACAGCGTCCAGCGCCGGGTAGGGAAAGCGCGGGAAAAGGCGCGAGGAGCCGGTGCCGGGAAGGGACGCGGGTTGCATGGCACGGGCTTGCGGGCATAATGGGGAAGTCAGGAGATGGCAAGGTCATGGCCAGGCTGGCATGGTTCCCTCATGTGGGGCCCTCATCGGGCGACCCCAGAGACAGAAAGACCATCGGAAACGGAACTGAACCCCTCGACTGGAACAGGAGCACACAGATGCGCGGACCCCATGATGTCGGTGGACTGCCGGAAGGGCCGGTCGATCCCGAGGCCCATGACATGAGCTTCTGGGAGAAGCAGATCGATGCCCTGCACACCCTGCTTTCCGATTCCCGGCGGCGGATCACCCAGCGCGGGGAGAACCGCCATTACGTCGAGGAGCTTGGGGAAGATGTCTACAACACCCTCGGCTATTACGAACGCTGGACCGCCACCATGTGCCGTCAACTGATCGAGCGTGGTGTGCTGACCCAGGACGAGATCGATGCCCGTGTCGCCCTTGTGCGCAAACGCCTTCAGGAAACCGGCGAGCTGGAACTCTGCAAGCCCGGAGCCGGGCAGTGAGCCGCACCCTTGCCCCCGGGATGAAGGTGCGGGTGCGCGACGATTACCCGCCCGGCCATATCCGGACTCCGGTCTATATCCGGGGCCATGAGGGCGTCATCGTTCAGTGTTTCGGCGCCTTCGAGAATCCGGAAGTGGTCGCCTATCGGTTGCAGGGGCCGAAGAAGACCCTCTACGCGGTGCGCTTCCGCCAGGCTGATCTTTGGCCCGGCTACGACGGGCAGGCCCAGGACACACTCGATATCGACATTTACGAACACTGGCTGGAACCGGCCTGAGGAGACGACCATGCATGATCCGACTGCGGCAGAGGACCCGAAGGGTGCCGGGGGGCAGAAGGCGGCCCGACATTCCCACGCGCATACTCATGATCACACGCATGACCACAATCACGATCACGGCCACGATCATGCGCCGCCCCAACCGGATGACAAGGTTCACAGCTATCACCAGATTCTGGGCATTGCCATCAAGGAACTGCTGATCGAGAAGGGGATCGTGACGGCCGACGAGGTTCGCGCCGCCATCGAGGCTCGTGAATCGATCACCCCTTCGCGCGGCGCACGGATCGTCGCCCGCGCCTGGTGCGATCCTGCCTTCCGTACAATGCTGCTGGATGATGCCAACGCCGCCGCCGAGGCCATGGGCGTGCCGGTTCCGTCCACCCGTCTCGTGGCGGTCGAGAATACCCCGAAGGTGCATAACGTGATCGTCTGCACCCTGTGCTCCTGCTATCCCCGCGATCTGCTCGGCCTGCCGCCGAGCTGGTACAAGAGCCGCGAATACCGGGCAAGGATCGTTCGCGAACCCCGCAAGGTGCTTGCCGAATTCGGCACCGTGATCGATGAGGACACGGAAATCCGCGTTCACGATTCAACTGCCGACATCCGCTACCTTGTCATCCCGATGCGGCCCGAAGGGACCGAATCCCTGGGAGAAGACGCGCTGGAAGCCCTGATTACCCGCGATTCGATGGTCGGTGTCTGCCTTGCGGGCACGAACACCGCCCCGGCCAACGCTTCACAGGGCTGAAGCGGCACCGGCCCCGGCGCGCAGGATGGTTCACGCGCGCAAGCCGGTCGGCGCCTGCAAGCTGGCTTTTCCGATGTTTCTCATGAGCCCTGTGTCTCATGAAGACTGCTGCACGGGAACGATGCGTTTCATGGGGCCAGCGGCATCCAGCCGAGGCCCTTGTGACGCGGCGGAAAAAGCGAGGGATGCAGCCATTCCGCCAGGATTTCGGCGGTTTCCACGATTCGCGGGCCCGGCCGGTTGACGTGAGCCTCGCCATCGACCACCGCGACACGGCCTTCGCGCACCGCCCGCAAATCGGCGAAGCCGGGAAGGGCGAAAAGCCCGCGCGCTTCCTTCACCGCCCGATCAAGCGAGAAACCGCAAGGGGCCACCATCAGGGCTTCGGGATCGGCGGCCCGAAGGCGGTCCCAGTCGATCCATGGGGAACGGGCTCCGGTCGCCCCGAACAGGAGTCGGCCCCCGGCACAGGAGACGAGTTCCGGCATCCAGTGGCCGCTGCCCATCAACGGCTCCACCCATTCGATGATGGCAACCTCGGGCCTGAACGGGGCTTTGGCCGCGATTCCCGCCAATTCTGCCAGGCGGTGACGCATCTCTCCGATCAGCCGCGCTCCCGCCCCGGCCCTGTCGATGGCCTGCGCCACGCGGGCGATATCATGATAGATCCCTTCCAGATCGCGGGCCTCAAGGCTGACCAGGTCGATGCCATCAGCCCCATCGCCCCGAGGCCCTGCAAGCCCGGCAAGGGCGCGGCGCAGCCCGGTTTCCGAGACCGCGCAAACATCGCATTGAACCTGTGTGACCACGAGGTCGGGCGCCAGCCGCCGCAAGCTTTCGACATCGACGGCAAACAGCGACAAGGCATCGGCCAGGGTTGCCTCGACACTGGCATGAATGGCGGCACCGGGGGCGATGGCCTTGATCCGGGTCGAGGTCACCACCGGAAGTCCAAGAAGGGATCGGGGCCGGTCACAGGCATGGGAACGGGCCACCATTTCCTGCGCCGCGCCAAGGCCGGCCACGATTTCGGAAGCTGCGGGCAGAAGACAGGCAATGCGCATGCGTCAGGCCCCGCTCAGGCCTTGCCCCGGCCGCCGGGCGGACGCACACTGTCACAGCCTTGCTCTCTACCGGACACCCGGCCGGACAGCCGACCCTGTGCACGGAGACCATCATGGAACCCTGGGGACTTCGCCTGCGGCAAAGACTGGAAATGGCCGGCTGCTACCCGGTGAACAGCACAGGACATGGTGGCCCCGAAGCGTGGTTCAGCCCGCATCTCGGACGGATTGTCGTCCTTCCCCGTCGTATCGAGAGCCCCGAAGAGGCCGATGCCGCATTGCACGCGGCAGGCATGGAACCGGCCTTCGCCCACAAGGATACGTCCTGATCGCCCGGCAGGGATCACGATCAGGGACGCGCCTCCGCACCGGCCCGGTCGGGATCGGGGCGCCCGGGATCGGGGCGGCCGGGATTCAGGGCCCGATCGATCAGGGCCTGCTCGGCGGCAGGCAAGGTGGCCGCCAACTTCATGGCGTGAAGCCTTCCGGTCACCGACATCTTGGCCCATGTGCTGGCCAGGACGGTGATCACCTTCTCTTCGGTATGATCCTTCACGAAATCCTTGAAGCGATGCTCGAGAAAGACAAGGCATGCCGCGTCTTCCAGACACTGGGCTTCGGCATCGCGCTTCAGACCCTGCTTGCGTATCAGGGCCGAAACACGGGCGATGAAGGCCTCGTCATACCCCAGGGGGCGCAGGATGGCCGCCGCTTCCTCCGCATGAAGGCGCGCCGAATCGGTGCGCCAGCGAAGATACCCGCTGCGGCCAGAAGAGTACTCTGCCCGCGGAACGCGCCAGCGGCCCAGATGCTGGGCACGAACGGCGAGACGAAGCGCCTCGGATGCATCGGGGGCGAGAGTCAGAAGCCACCGGCTCATCCGCCGGCCATAGAGCAGGGCTGCGGGCATGGCGACCCCGCCTTCCATTTCCTGTGTCGGATCCTCGGCATTGGCCGCATCGATCGCCGCCAGGGCGGCCTGAAAGCGATGTCCGTTTTCCATGCTCATGGTGTATTCAGGCCTGTGTCTTGTCGATGGGAGCATTGGCATTCTGACCATCGAACCACTGATTGCGGTTGCTGGCGGGACGCGTGTCCAGGGCGATCCGCCGGGCCTTGGCCACGGCCTGATCGTAGGCTGCGACCTGTAGCAGATGCAAGGCTTCCCCGTCATCATTCGCCTTTTCAAACCAGTAGCGCGCGCCACGCGGGGTTGTCAGTCCCTCCAGAGGGCCATATTCGCCGATCAGCCTGTCGCCGGGGCCATAAAAGCGGACACGGCCCTGCAGCACCAGCCAGAAGCTGTCCATGCCCTCGTGATAATGCAGGGTGTTTTCCCCCCCTGCCTCGATCACCTGGATGATCCCTTTCATGATGTCGGTGCCGCACAGACGAACCAGCCCCTTGTTGGCGGATTCGGGCAGGCGGGGCGGCTGAAAGGCAAAGCTCTGGATTGCCGCCTCGGCCTGGCGGTGAACGGTTTCATCCTTGCGGCCTTGTGGGCTTGGGCTTGTGGCCATGCTTCCCTCCCCTTGATGATGCATGCCCCGGGCGGGCACGCTTCCTTGTTCGACAGGATCGTGGCCTGATTTCAAGACGGGGGATCACCCGATCCTTCCCGCCCCGGAGATCCCTTTTCGGACCCGGATTTGCTCCCGGATTCTCACCCCGGTGACAGGGCAGGGCCAGACCATTCCGGTCTTGCCAGTCTAGCATGGCGCGAAGCATCGTCCAGATCGCATGCCTGCGAAGAGGAACCATGCCCGCGATGCTGAACCATCGACTTTGAACATAAAGGGTGCGCCGGGCCCAAAGCCGCGCTATGTGCATTCCATGAACCCGCAACCCGACGAACGCGCGAAGGGGCCTGCGTCCTTTCGTACCGCGTGCCGATCATGATCCCGGACTGGCTTCCCGAAGCCCTTGCCCCCTTCCAGGGCATCGAGGGTTGGAAGATCGCCCTGCTGATCGCGATCTATGCGGTGACCGCCTCGATCCGCGGGGCGCTGGGGTTCGGCGCGGTCGCCCCGGCCATCGTCTTTTCGTCCATGATTCTTCCGCCCCACCATGCGGTGCTGCTGGCCCTTGTTACCGGAGTCTGGGCGCAGGGACAGATCATCCCCTTCGGGCTGCGCCATGGCGACTGGCGACTGGCGAGGCCGATGCTGCTTGCCGGATTCCTCGCAATCGGCGTGGGGGTGCTGATCTTCAAGGCCATGGATCCGGGATGGCTGACCGTCTGCCTTGGCGTGACCATGGCCGGCATTGCCGCCATGGACCGCTACCAGGTGCTGGAAAAGCTGGCGAACCGCATCGACCTGCACCACATCGGGGTCGCTTTCGGGCTGTCCACCGTCGGCGGGCTGATGGCCGGCATCGCCGGCGGAGGGGGGATGTATCTGTATTCCGTCTATCTGCGTTTTGCCTGCCCCACACCGACGGCGATGCGTGGCACCTCGATCCTGATCGGGTCCACCTTCCTGATCTGGCGCTTTCTTGTGACACTGGCCGTCGGCCTCGTCACCTGGCGTCTTGTGGTGGAATCGCTCATCCTGCTTCCCGTGTCCCTGGGCGGTGCCTGGCTTGGAATCCGGTTCTTCCGGCGCGCCGATGCCGCCCGGTTCTACGGAGTCTTTCAACTGGTCCTGATGATCGGCGCGGGCGCCCTGCTCTGGAAGGGGCTGATGGCGGTGCTTTAGCCCCGCGACCGCGTGCGTGCCTGAAGATCAGGCGTCGGCGCGAACCCTGACGACGATGAGCCGATCCGTCGGCCGTGTCGCGGCAGTCTGTTCCAGTGCGGCACGAAAAACCTCTGCGGTCGCTTCGTCATCGACCGTCACACTGATCTCGCGCCCCACGACAGAGGCCCGGAACGAAGCAGGAGAAAGCACTTCCAGGGCTTCCGCCACCAGGCGGACGGGATCGACACCGGTCGCCGTGGACGGTGCCGGCAGATCAAGATCAAGGCGCGGCTCGGCGGACAGCCCTTCATTGCCGAAGAACTTCCGCAGTCCGGAATGGGCCATGCCCACATACCCGCCTGCGGCCGAGACACCCTTGCTGCCCTGCCTGTTCTGGGGCCTTGCCTTTTCCAGAACCTTCACGAACACGCCCTTCATCTTGTCGCGAATGAGGGGGGCGGCGTTCTCTCTCTGCTCGGGTCCCATGATCGTCCTTCCAATGTGCCTTCGCAACGCCGGAAAGCGCCCGAAGCAGGAGACAGGGTGGCACAGTCCGGAAAAGAACACGCCACAGGATTGCTCACGTGATCCTACGTGCCGATTGTTACAGATCGAAGGCGTCTTGCCAAGGCCATTAGCCCCTGTTCACGTGCCGAATTCACGAGCTGAGTTCACCCGCCGAAACCATAACCGGGCGGACAGAATCGGGCAGAATGGGGAATCGTGCGAAAGCCCGGACCGAAGAAGTCGATCCGGGCCTCGCGACGGGGACGAAGGTCGGCGGAGACCAGAAAAACCCGCGCCCCCCGACCGACGGCGCCGGGCCGTCAGCCTGCCTTGGCCAGCTTTTCGCGGTTTGTCTCGAACCCGGCGTGCGAGCCAAGAAGCGAGATCGGGCCGCGCATGTCCTCCTGCCAGAGCAGGCAGTCCTGGCTGATGCAGAAGGGCATGTCCTGAATCGTCAGTTCATAGACCGGACCGACCACCGAGGTATGGGCATGGATTGCCCATCCCGGCGCCGAAAACATGAAATCCCCCGCCTTCCAGCTGTATTCCTTGCCCTCGACCACCGAATAGCCCTCACCACCGAAATAATAGTTCATGGCGGCGGAAGCATGGCGGTGCGGCCGGTCGGAGATTCCCCCGGGCCGGTTGGTGATGGTGGCGAAGAAGTTGGAGGAGGTGCCGTTGGTGCGCCCGGTCACGGGATCGTAGAGCAGATAGAGACGCCGGCCCTCATAATCCTGGCCAAGCCCCGCCGCATAGGCGTCCAGCTCGGCCTTGACCTTCTCCCACGGCCAGTGATGCGGCAGAATCCTTGCCGCGGGCGGATTGACCAGGCCTTCATAGGGCATCAGCCACGCGCCATCCTCGGTCAGAGGGAAGGCCCCGTATTTCGAGGCATGGCTTTCGTCGATCTCGTCGGCGGTGGCCGTCAGATCATCGCCGGCCGCGCCATGGGCCGGAGGATTCTCGTCCACGTAATGAATGTTGAGACGCTCAAGCAGCGCACCATTGCTGTAGCGAAGACGCACCTGCATCTCATCGGTATCGTTGACGTACTCATGCACCCACATGGAAGGGTTGGTCATCACGTCATAACGCGAAAAGCTGCGCTTCTTTCCATTCTGAAGGATGGTTCCGCCACCCTGGATGCAGAAATCGATCACCCCGGAATTCTGCCGCACGGCGCGTGTCCGCTCCCCCGGCAGAAGGACATCAAGGCTGACATCGACGCCCGGCGCCCAGGAATGAGCCTTCTCGTTGACAGAACGCGGATGCACGAAGCGCGAACGACGCACACCGTTGTTCGGCTTCGCCATCGAGGCAAGACGATCGATCTCGGCCTCGATCTCTTCCTTGGGCATCACCATCGGCTCCCACAGATCGAGGGAATGATCACCATGGGTCGGTGTCTCCGGCGTCTGGGTGCCGGAATAATCGATGAATTTGGGGGTCAGGTCGGTCATGGTTGCCTCCGCCAGTCAGAATTTCAGACCACACCGCGCCCCGGATCACCCTGTGGCACCTTCCGGTACCCTTGGCGCCAAGGCTGCGGCTGTCTCTCCCTATACTCTTAGATAGCTAACTAAGTCAATAGCGATCAACAGGGTTGATGCATGGAAACAATGCGCCCAACGCCCATTTGCATGCAGCCGCCCCTCTTTCCGGCCTGAGGCAGAACGGCTCTCGCAGACTCATCCCCGGCACGGGCCAGGGGGCGGCATCAGGGTATCATCCGAACCCTGGCCGACAGGGGCTTGCCCGGCACCCTAGCGCCGCAGGAAGTAGCCGCCCTGGATCGCATCATGAAACAGCCGGGCAGCCACCGGCGCCATGCCGAAGGGCAGATCGTCTCCATCGGGTTCCATGTACAGATGGCTGGAGGCATCGATCATCACCAGCCGCGTCTTGACCGGCGGAACCATGGCGCGCAGTTCGGGCATGACCACCTCGTTGAACACCTCTTCCGAATTGTCCCGGCTGTAACAGGAATTGACGAAGAGAACAGGCGGCACGGGCCGCGCCGCGGGGCCCGTGCGATAGCGCCCGTAGTCCAGGTAGCGGTTGATCAGGGCTGTGGTCTCCTTCCGGCCCAGACCAAGCCTTCGGGCGGCGGCCCGGGCGGCGGCCTTCAGCGATGCCGTGACATTATGCGTGATCACGAATTCGGCCTTGAACTGGGGACGCAGCTTTTCGGTGGCCCAGCCTTCAAGAATGTCCTCGATCAGGGCCGGCAGGCGCATCAGGACTCCTGGGCCCTCCTTGCCCATCGCTTCCGGGCCGGCGTAACGGGCGCGGTCGCGCCAGCTTCGCAGGTAAAGATCGGTAAAGCGATCGTTCAGCCCGCCCTGCCCTTCCGCCCCCTTTTCGAATCCCTTGATCTTGCCAAGAGCGCCGGACCAGGCGTGCTTGCGGGTGTTGATACTGCCGATGGGGGCCGTTTCCACCTCGGTCTGGCCGGCAAAATTGGCGAGCCTCTGACTGAGGATGGCGGTGAAGGCCCCGCCTGTGGAATGGCCATGGGCGTACACGGCATACTCGCCTTCCCCCAGATGACGGCGACAGGCTTCAAGCATCCCGGTTTCGAAGGCCGCGGGCCAGGCGGCCATGCGCGCATGGAAAAGCGTGCCGGGAAGGGCGCGGGCCAGCGTGCGGGTGCCATAACGCTGCCGCAGGGACACGTCGCGGATCAAAGTGTACTGATCCGGGCCGATCACCTCGCCCCGCTTCCAGATCGGCATGCGTGCGGTGCCATCCGGATTGATGGTGTCGTCGGGCCAGTCGCGGTCAGGGGAGGGAAAATAGAGCCGACCCGGGAAGGTCATGGAAACGACCTTGTAGCCGAACCGTTCGGCGAGGCACAGGGCCAGAGGCTCCACCGACTTGTAATCGCCGTTGCCGCCATGCAGCAGGAAGAAGCCGCCCTTCAAACCATCCGGCGTTCGGGTGATGCGCCCATCTGCCGGTTCATAGACCATGACGCCAAGATCCCAGTCGAGCCCCAGTTCGGTGATCCGGAAGATATCTTCGGTGATCGCAAGGCGTCGGCGACGAAGCCCCAACACGCCCCGGGCGCAGGCCACGGCGGCCTTGCGGCTCATTCTTTTCGGCGGTGAAAACGCTGCACGTGTTCTGGCCATGATGTCCCCCCTGTCGCCCCGGTCTTCAGGCAACGATAGCCGGAGCCTGAAGACAGCATTCGCGATGCTCCGCCAGCGAAACTACCGTGCCCCACCCGAAACGCCAAGCCCCGCCCGCCATCCGTCCTGAGGGGCATGCCTGAAGGACAACGAAAAGGCTGAAACCCCGGCCATGGAACCCCATGGTCCGCCATGGGTTGCAAATATTCATAGATAATCTATCGTTTCAGGGTCCTCTGTCTTATTGAGGACAAAAACTGGCAAACCATTCAAAAAAATCATCAATGACAGGAGAGCTTCATGACCTCATTGCCTCCCCGTGCCTCCTTCACGGGATCCGTGGCCCTGGCCCTGGCCTTTGGCCTGAGTGCCGGGCTTCTTCCCCTCACTCCGGCCAACAGCGACGATTTCTATCAGGGCAAGCGCATCCAGATGATTGTCGGATCCGGCCCCGGCGGCGGTTACGACACCTATGCCCGGCTTCTGACAAGGCATATGGGCCAGCACCTTCCCGGCCAACCCGCTTTCGTCGTCCAGAACATGGAGGGTGCAGGCTCCATCGTCGCCGCCAACTTCGTTTACAACGTGGCGCCGCAGGATGGCACCGTCATCCTGCAGATCCAGCGCGGCGCACCGATGGTCCAGATCCTGGGACAGAGCGGGCCGCAGTTCGAATCCGACAGGTTCCAGTGGCTTGGCAGCCTGAACAACGAGGCCGGAGTGATTGGCGTGATGAAACGCTCCGGCATCACATCGCTGGATGATGTGTTCCGCAGGGAAGCGATTCTCGGGACCACCGGCCCCAACGACACCGAGGTTTTCCCAGCCCTGATGAACAATCTGCTCGGCGCCCAGTTCCGGCTGATTGCCGGATATCCCTCGACGCCACCGGTTCATCTCGCCATGCAGCGAGGCGAGCTTGACGGGATCAGCCAGTCCTGGGCTTCGTTCAAGCAGCAGGCCGGAGATGAGCTGGAGAACATTGCCGTCCTCGTGCAGATGTCTACCAGCCGCCATCCCGAACTCGATGCCATGAATGTGCCCTTCATCTACGACTTCATCACCGCCGACCGCCTTCGCCCGGGCTTCACGGTCGAGGAAGTCACCACCTATTTCGATCTGATGCTCTCCACCAAGGCCATGGGACGGCCCTTCACCGTCGGCCCCGGCGTTCCGGCCGAACGGGTGGCGCTGCTGCGCGAAGCCTTCATGAAAACGGCGGAAGATCCCGCCTTCCTCGCCGATGCCGAACGCCAGAGGCGTGAGATCGTGACCGTGAACGGCGATGATCTTCAGGCCATCGTGACCAGGCTTGCCAACGCCCCCCGGGAGATTGTCGATCGTCTGAGCGAGCTGACCAGGTTCCAGGGTCTGGTCGAAGTGGTCGAGACCAGAACGCCCGAATACCGGGGGCCGGTCAGCGCGGTGGAAGGCGGCGGACGTTCCCTGACCGTTCAGGCCGATGGCCAGGCCGTCACCGCTTCGATTTCCGGATCGCGCACCAAGGTCATGATCGGCGGCGCCGATGGCGACCGCGGCGCAATCCAGGTTGGCATGACCTGCACCATCATGCTTCCGGAAGGCTCGGAAGAAGCCACCGAAATTCATTGCGATTGAGGCAACAGAGAGAGGCGACAGAGGCGACAGAGGCGACCGGGCCCTTGATCGCGAAAGATCGCCCCACCCGATCTCACCAACCTTCCCGGGCCCCCGCTTCGGCGGGGGCTTTTTTCGGCCGGGGGCATCCCCCTGTGCACGCACACCCTGTGCATGCGCAAGGCCAAAGCCTGCTTTTTTCCGGTTGCAGAAACGGAAAAACAGGCTCTTAATCCGGCCAACAACAGCGTCGGAAATTCCGGCATATCAGGAGGCAAGTTTCATGAATGCATTGAAAACAGTCGGCAGCGTCTCTCTCGCCCTGGGCCTTGCCCTGGGGTTGGGAGCGGCAGAGGCCAAGGCCGATGCCGTGGCCGATTTCTACAAGGGCAAGCGTATCCAGCTTCTTGTGGGTTCCGGTCCGGGCGGCGGCTACGACACCTATGCCCGCCTGCTCGCCCGCCACATGGGCAACCATATCCCCGGCCGTCCCAGCTTCGTCGTCCAGAACATGGATGGTGCCGGCTCCATCGTCATGCTCAACTTCGTTGCCAATGTCGCCCCCAAGGACGGCACGGTGATCGCCGGGCTTCAGCGCAACGCGCCGATGGTGCAGATCATGGGGGGAAGCGGGCCGCAATTCCGTTCGGAAGAGCTGAACTGGCTCGGCAGCCTGGCCGACGAGGCCGGCGCCTGCGCCATTGCCGCGCGCACCGGCGCCCGTGGCTTCGACGATGTTCTGAGAACCAGCTTCATCGTGGGCGGCACCGGCCCGAACGATACCGAGATCAACCCGGCCATCATCAACAATCTTCTGGGTGGCCAGTTCCGGCTGATCCGCGGCTATCCCTCGACCCCGCCGGTGCATCTTGCCATCGCGAGGGGCGAAGTGGATGGCATCTGCCAGTCCTGGGCCTCCCTTAAGGAGCAGGGTTCGGCCGGATTCGCCGATGGATCGCTGGTGCCGATCGTCCAGCTTTCGATGCGTCCGGTACCCGAACTTTCTGCCATGGGCGTGCCGCTGATCTACGACTTCATCACCCAGGACCGGATCCCCGCCGGAATGACGGTCGATGAAGTGCGCAACTACTTCGATCTGGTCATGGGGGTCCGGGTGATGGGCCGCCCCTTCGCCATGGCGCCCGGCATCCCCGCCGATCGCGTCGCCGCGATGCGGGCCGCCTTCATTGCCACGGCCAAGGATCCCGCCTTCCTCGCGGAAGCCGAAAGGCAGCGGAGGGATATCGATCTCGTGACCGGCGAGGAAATCGATCAGGTCATCGCCACCATGGTCAACACGCCAAGAGAGCGTCTTGCCAGGCTGGACGATCTTCTGAAGTTCCAGGGACCGACCCAGCAGGCGAAGGTGGAGTTGATCGAGCATACCGGCCCCGTCACCGCCGTCGAGGGCGGTGGGCGATCGCTGACCGTCGATGCCTCGGGCACCGCACGGAGCGCGGGCATTTCCGGTTCGCGCACCAAGGTGACGATCAACGGTGCCGACGCTGACCGCGGGGCCATTCAGGTCGGCATGACCTGCACCATCGCCCTTGCCACCCCCGACGCCAAGGAAGCGAGCGAAATCCACTGCAAGAACTAGGGCCTTCCAGCCCGGCATCCCATGCCGCGGGGGCGTTTTCCATGACGGAAAGCGCCCCCTTTTTCTTTGCCGCCAGGGGCTGCGCCACGGTATGCCCGAAGCCGGATGGATCGAGATCTATCTTCCCATTTCCGCCTGACGCTGCGTGATTCTTTCCTGAATGGCCCGGATTTCCGCAGGCCATCGGCTCTTGATGAAGGCAAGAACGGCGATGATCTCGTCATCGCCGAGCCGATCACCGAAACCGAACATGTCGCTTTCATAGCCGGGGGGCGCAAAGGCGGCGATCCCGTCCCGGGTCATCAGGAACAGCTGGGCATCGCCATGATGCCAGGTATGGCCGGTTTCATCATGGGGCGGTGCGGGCAGGCGTCCATCCGCCCGTCTCTGCCGCCAGTCGGGCTGGCCTTCGAGAGTCGCGCCGTGGCAGACGGCACAGTGCTCGGCATAGATGCGGGCGCCGGGCAGGACAAGACTGCGGTCGTCCGGATCGATGAAAAGACCCTGTTCCCGCCCGGAAAATCCGGGAATCCGACCCTGCGAGACCAGAACCGCCAGCCCAAGACCCGCCAGCGTGGTCAGGGCAGCCGCCACGAACAGCCCTCGCCTCCATCCGATCCCGCTCATGGCAGCATCTCATCCACCACGGGGAAGGACGCGGCATCTTCATCCGAAGACAGCCGATCGAGAATCGGGCATTCGGGGCCGCTGTCGCCATGGCATCGCGAAACCAGTGCGACAAGGGTCTCCCGCAGGCGGCCCAGATCGTTCAGCCTTCCATCGATCTCGGCGATCTTCTGCAATGCCAGGGCCCGGACATCGCGGGCACTGCGCCTTTCATCCCCGTAGAGGGCAAGAAGGGCGCGGCAGGAATCCAGATCGAACCCCATCCTGCGGGCCTGGGCAATGAAGCGGAGCCGGGCCACCGCCGTATCGTCGAAATGGCGGTATCCGTTGCGGTCGCGGGCAGGCCTCGGGATCAGCCCGATCTTTTCATAATGGCGGATCGCCTTGGATGTCAGGCCGGAGCGCCGGGCAGCCTCGCGGATGATCATGACGTGCGATCCTTCTGTTGTCGCCAGCACCACCAGCCGTCCCGAACCCCCGGCATGCCGCCCTGCCGCGCAAGGATGTGGCCGAAAATACTCTTACAGGCGCATAGTCTTGGCCCTGCCCCGGGGGAAAGGTCAAGCCTTGCAGGCCAACGCTGCCGCCAATGGCGACTGGCACTTGGCGCATGGCTTCGCTACAACAGAGACCCCTTCCCCCATGGAGAATGTCATGGCCGACGATCCCCAGCAGAGCTTTCTATGGCTGACCGAAGCCGAGGTGGGTTCCCTGATCAATCTTTCCGGCGTCATCGAGGCCCTGGAGCAGGGCCTGAAACTGGAAGCCGAAGGCAAGGCCCGCAACCTGCACAAGGGCCAGTCTGTCTGGGAGGGGGGCAGCCTGAACATCACCGGCGCCCAGTTCACCGGGATCGGCTTCGCCGGCGCCAAGGTCTGGAGCAATGTGGGGGGGAAATCGGCCCCCCTTGTCCTGCTTCACGGGGCCGGGGATGGCCAGCTGAAGGCGGTGATCGAGGCTGTCGCCCTTGGCCAGATGCGCACAGCCGCCCTGGCGGCCGTGGCCACCCGGTATCTGGCTGCCGAAGGGGCCGACGACATGGCCGTGATCGGCACCGGCAAGCAGGCCTTTCCCCAGGTGGCGGCGGTGCATGCCGTGCGCCCGCTCCGACGGTTGCGGGTGTTCAGCCCCACCCCCGGGAACCGCGCCCGGTTCGCCGAACAGGCGCGGATACGCTGGGGCATGGAGGTGGTGGAGGCGCCCTCGGTCGAGGAGGCGGTGAAGGATGCGCCGATCGTCACCACCGTGACACGGGCCACCGAACCGTTCCTGTTCGCCGACATGCTGGCCGCGGGCACCCATGTGAATGCCGCCGGCGCGATCATTCCCGCCTTTGCGGAAATCGCCGAGGATGTTCTTGCCCGCTGCGACCGTGTGGTGGTGGACAACCTCGATCAATGCCGCGAAATGTCGCGCGAGTTGCAGGCCTTCTACGATGGCGGGCCGGGCGACTGGAACGACATCGTTCCCCTGTGCGATATCGTGGCGATGGGCAAGGGGCGTCCGGAAGGCGCCGACCTGACCTTGTTCAAATGGATGGGCGTCGGCCTTGCCGACCTTGCCGCCGG
>JBJHAU010000009.1:0-20416 GCA_050480665.1 Alphaproteobacteria bacterium
CGAGGCGCTCGAATGGCTTTACCGCCTCAAGGACATGGCGGAGGACGCCGACGCCGACACCCATTCCGCCCGCACGGCCCGCCCCGAGGGCTAGTCGAGACGGCCTTCGGGCACCGGGCTGAACACCGGCGGTTCCAGCGCGCCCCTCGCCCTGTCGGCCATATCGGGCAGGCTGTGATCCCACCTGTTGGCGACATAGCGCTCGCCGGTATGACCATCGGAAAGGTCGGAAAACAGCCAGACGATGGGCTCGCGCATCACCGAAGGCTCTACCAGGTTGCGGGTGCCGATATAGGATTGAGGCACGAAGCGGGTGCGTGCCGCGCCGCCGGGGATCAGGGTATTGACCGTCACGCCGCTGCCTTCGAGATCGCCGGCAAAGACCAGAACCTCTGATTCGATGGCCCCCTTGGAGGGGCCGTACGGGGAGTTGCCGCCCCGCTGCATGGTGCCGAGCGAGGTCGTTACCTGCACCAGCCGTCCCCAGCCCTGCTGGCGCAGATGGCCCACGGCGGCCCGGCACATGTTGTAGGTGCCCACCACATTGACCCGGATCACCTGCGCCCAGCGATGGGGATCGGCCTCGTAGAAGCGGCAGTTGGTATCCTCGGCATCGGGCGGAAGCACGTTCAGCTGGCCGATGGCGGCGTTGTTGATCACCCCGTGCAGGGCGCCGAAGGTTTGCAGCGTCTTTTCCACGGCCTGCACGCACTGGGCATGATCGTCGATGGAATAGGGCAGGGCCAGCACCCGGTCGGCACCATGCTGTCGGCCGATTTCGGCCGCTGTCTCCCGCACTTCCTCGGCTTCCGGGGTCATCAGCGCGGCGCGGCCGCCAGCCTCGATGATCGCTTCGGCCATTTCCCGGCCCATGCCCCGGCTTCCGCCGGTCACGATGGCGACGCGATTCCCGAGATCGAGCATGCTCATGGCCGTCCTCCTGTCGCCAGCCCCGTACGCACCGTCCCGCCTGCCGGGGGCACCCGATAGGCCGGCACGGTCCTGGCTTCGGCCACCGCCCGTTCGAGATCCTCGTCGTTCCAGTAGCGGGCATTGAACCGCTGCCCGGTATGGCCCGCCGACAGGTCCGACATCAGCCAGACCACGGGCCGCCGCAGGATATCCGGATCCTGGAGCCCGCCCGCCTTCAGCCGCGCCTCGGAAACGAAGCGGGTGCGCACCGCGCCGCCGGGGATCAGGGTGTTGACCGTCACGCCGCTGCCTTCCAGATCCTGGGCGAAGATCAGGGTTTCCGATTCGATCCCCGCCTTGGAGCAGGCATAGGGGCTGCGATGGGGCCGTCCCAGCCCGCTGAGCGAAGTCGAGACATTCACGATCCGCCCAAGGCCCCGTTCACGCATCGGGCCGATGGCGGCATGGGTCATGAAGAAGGTGCCGATCATGTTGACCTCGATCACCTTGGCCCAGGCATCGGGATGATGCACCCAGAAGGGCAGGTTCTCGGTCGGCGCATCGGCGGGGGCGGCGTGCAGCGGGCCGAGTCCGGCATGATTGACAAGCCCTTCCAGCCCGCCAAAGGCGGAAAGCGTTTCCGCCACCGCCCTTCTGCAGGCATCGTAATCGGTGATGTCGCAGACGAGGGCGAGAACCCGATCCCGGCCATGGGTTCCGGCCAGCGCCTCGGCCGTGGCCTGAAGCTCTTCCTTTTCCGGGCTGACGAGGCCAACCCTGGCGCCGGCGGCAAGCAGGGCATCGGCCATTTCCCGGCCCATGCCCCGGCTCGCGCCGGTCACGATCACGGGGCGGTCGTTCAGTGCAATTTCGGTCACGGTCGCAAAGCCTCCTGAGGGTGGGGTGACGGGGCCTTTCGGGGCAGGGTGCCGTCTTGTCGTTGCTGCCCGGGCCAGTATCCCCCTCGTCATCCGGTTGTCAAATGCCCGAGGATTCCGGGTCGCCACCATCCCGGGGCCCGACCGCTTTCCCCTGATCTTCGGGCAGAGGCCAGCCGCGAAGAATCTGTCGCTCGCCGATCAGGCGGGCAAGGATGGCCAGTCCCCGGAGATGGGCGGCGCGTCCGCCATGGGAGCCGCAGGCCGACGCCAGCACCAGCGGGCGAATCCCCGCCTGGAACAGGTCGATGGCGGTGGCGAGGACGCAGTTGTCGGTCGCGATTCCGCACAGGCTGACCTCCTCCGTGCCCTCGGCGCGAAGCAGGGAAAGAAAGGCCTCGTCGATACAGGAATAGCGGGTCTTGTCCCGGAGTCTGGTCCCCGCTTCCGGGGAAATGGCCAGAGCGGTTTCCTCGCTGCCCGGCGCGAAGCGCGGCCAGTCGAGGAAGCGCCGCCAGGGGGAGCCGGGCGGGTTGAGAAAGCGGGTGGCGATCACCGTCTCGAAGCGCGATTGCAGCTGTTCCACCCGGGCGGGAACATGCCGGGTTGCGGGATTCAGGAATCCCTTCTGCACATCGATGATCAGGAGCATGGCCATGCTGTCTGTCTCCTTCGTGCGACGCCCGGTTCCGTGATCCTGTGGCGCCGGGCGGGATTGCGGATGGCCTCTCCGGATCCCTCGTGCGGCCCCCCGCGGCGTAATGACGAGAAGGGCTATGAAAATGAGAAGGACCCATGAAAATGAGAAGGACCCATGAAAGTGAGAAGGACATGGGCGTTGAGCAAAGACAAGTGAGCGAGGGCAGGGGCCGTGACGGGGGCCGTGACGGGGGCCGGGTTTGGCTGTATCCTCGACGGCGTATTCTGCACCGCGTTCCGGGCCTTGTCCCGTGCGGGACGGTCCCGTTTCCGGCGAGGTCGGCCACGTCTCCGGCCCGGCCGGTGCCGCGATTCCGGATGAGACGATCATGACCACCGCCGCCGCCAGCACCCCCGCTTCGGCCCTCGCGCCCCTCGAGGCTTCCGCCGTGGCCCGCCCGGCGACGCCGGACAGGAGCCTCGACTCGATTCTCGCGGCCTTTCCCCCGGCGCTCGACGAGCTTGCCCGCGAGGCCGCCCGAAACGGCGTTTCCCTGTCGCGGGCGGCGGTTCTCGGGCTCTGCCGGAGCGTTCTGGACGAAGGGCGGCGCGCGATCGAGGATTCCCTGATGAAGGGAGATCTGACCGGCCCCGAGGTGGTGCGGCACACCACCCGGCTGGTGGATGGCCTGCTGGCGCCGCTGTTTCTGTTCGTCACCGGAACTGTCTATCCCCGGGCCAACCCGACACAGGGCGAACGGCTGGCCCTGGTGGCCACCGGCGGATACGGGCGGGCCGAGCTTGCCCCGCATTCCGATCTCGATCTTCTGTTCCTTCTGCCCTACAAGCGCAACGCCTATACCGAGCAGGTCATCGAATACCTGCTCTATCTTCTTTGGGATCTCGGCTTCAAGGTCGGCCAGGCGGTTCGCTCGGTGGATGAGACCCTGCGCCAGGCCGGGGCCGATATCACCATCCGCACCTCGATTCTCGAAACCCGGCTGATCGCCGGCGAAGAGACCCTGTTCGAAACCCTGCGCAGCCGTTTCCGTGACGAGATCGCCGGGGGAACGGGGCCGGAATTCGTGGAGGCGAAGCTTGCCGAACGCGACGAGCGCCACCGCCGGCTGGGCGATTCCCGCTATGTGCTGGAACCCAACATCAAGGATGGCAAGGGCGGGCTTCGCGATCTTCATACCCTGTTCTGGATCGCCAAATACGTCTATGGGGTGGATGATATCTCCGCCCTTCTCGACCATGGCGTGATCTCGCAGAGCGAGGCCCGGCGTTTCGCCAAGGCGGAATCCTTCCTGTGGCTGGTGCGGGCCTATCTGCATGTGCTTACCGGACGGGCCGAGGAGCGGCTGACCTTCGACATGCAGCCCCGGATCGCCGGTCTGATGGGGTATACCGATCATGCCGGAGCCCGCGCCGTCGAGCGCTTCATGAAGCACTACTTCCTTCATGCCAAGGAGGTCGGCGACCTGACCCGCATCTTCTGCGCTGCGCTGGAAGATCAGCACAAGCGTCGCCCCCGCCTGCGCCTGCCCCTGTTCGGGCCGTCCCAGCGCGAGGTCGAGGGATTTCTGATCGAACGCGGCCGGATCCGGGCCGCCACGCCGGGCCTGTTCGAGCGCGATCCCCTTGCCCTTCTCAGGGTGTTCACCCTGGCCCAGGACGAGGATCTCGAGATTCACCCGGAAACCCTGAAGCGGATTACCCGATCCCTGCCCCTGATCGACGATGCCCTGCGCAACGATCCGGAGGCCAACCGGCTGTTTCTCGATCTTCTCACTCATCGCCGCAACCCGGAAACAACGCTGCGGCTGATGAACGAAGCCGGGGTTTTTGCCCGCTTCGTGCCGGATTTCGGACGGGTCGTCGCCCAGATGCAGTACGACATGTATCACGTCTACACGGTCGACGAGCACACCATCCGCGCCCTGGGAATCCTGCATCGCCTTGAAGAGGGGCTGCTCAGGGCGGAGATGCCCGTCGCCAGCCAGGTGATCGGCAAGATCGCCTCGCGCGCGGTCCTTTATGTTGCCCTGCTTCTTCACGATATCGCCAAGGGGCGGGGCGGCGATCATTCCGAACTCGGCGCCGGAATCGCCCTCGCCTTCTGCCCCAGGCTGGGCATGACCGACGAGGAAACGGCCACCGTCTCCTGGCTGGTTCGCCATCATCTGCTGATGAGCGGAACCGCCTTTCGTCTCGACATCGACGATCCGCGCACGGTTGCCGATTTCGTGGCCGAGGTTCGTTCCATCGAACGGCTTCGCCTGCTTCTGTGCCTGACCGTCGCCGATATCCGGGCGGTCGGCCCCAATGTCTGGAACGGCTGGAAGGGATCGCTGCTCGGCGAGCTTTACCACACCGCCGAAGACAGCATGAGCGGAGGCCTCGCCTCCCGCGGGCGCGAGGAACGGGCGCGGGCCGCGCGCGAGGCGCTCAGGGTTAGGCTCGACGGATGGGACGAGGCACGATTCGCCGCCCATGCCGACCGGGTGCCACCGGCCTACTGGCTGGCCTTCGATACCGACCAGCTGACCAGCCACGCCCTGCTTGCGGATGCGACCGGCACGGCCCCGCTCTCGATCGCCTGGAATGTCGAACCGGAACGCCAGGTGACCGAGGTTACCATCTACACCCTCGACGATGCGGGCCTGTTTTCAAGGATCGCCGGGGCCATGGCTCTGGCCGGTGCGTCCATCGTCGATGCCAAGATCTTCACCTTCGCCGATGGCATGGCGCTCGATTCCTTCTCGATCCAGAGTGTTTCCGGAACCCCGTTCGATGATCCCGCCCAGCTGGCCCGGATGAAGACCATCGTCGAGCGGGTGCTCTCGCGCCAGCAGCGCCTGCCGGACAGGCTGGCCCTGTCCGGGGGACCGCCGAGCCGAACCCGCCTGTTCGGCGACCGGCCGCGAATCGTGATCGACAACAGCCTTTCCGCCACCAACACGGTGATCGAGGTGGATGGCCGCGACCGCCCCGGGTTCCTCTATGATGTGACCCGGGCGCTGACCGCCCTCAATCTTCAGATCTCGTCGGCAAAGATCGCCACCTATGGCACCCGTGCGGTCGACGTCTTCTACGTGCGCGATCTGTTCGGCCTGAAGGTGGAACATCAAAGCCGTCTTGCCCTGATCCGCGACCGGCTGATGCAGGCGCTTCAGGAAGATCCGGAGGCCGGAGAGGATCTCGCCGCGTCCCCCCTTCCCGGTCGCCGGGGCTGATCCGGGCGGAGACGGCCGATCGACACGCGACACCCCATCTCCCTGATCCGTTCGGTCACCACCGTGGGCGGCTACACCCTGCTCAGCCGGCTGCTGGGCTTCCTGCGCGATGTGCTGTTCGCGGCGATCCTCGGGGCCGGGTCCGCCGCCGATGCCTTTTTCGTCGCCCTGAAATTTCCCAACCTGTTTCGTCGGCTGTTTGCCGAAGGGGCCTTCAACGCCGCCTTCGTGCCCACCTTCACCGGCCTTCTGGCGATGGTCGGGGAAAAGGCGGCGCGGCGCTTCGCCGAAGAGGCGCAGGCCGTTCTGCTGACCGCCTTGTTCGTGTTCGTGGTGCTGGCCGAATGGCTGATGCCCTGGATGATGCTGGGCATCGCCCCCGGCTTTTCCAGGGATCCGGAAAAATTCGCCCTCGCGGTGGAGCTGACGCGGATCACCTTCCCCTACCTTCTGTTCATCTCGCTGGCGGCGCTGATGGGGGCGGTGCTGAACGCTCACGGCCGTTTCGCTGCGGCGGCCTTCTCGCCGGTTCTCCTCAATCTGGTGCTGATCGGTGCGGTTCTCGGCTGGGGGCTGATTGCCGGAACCCCGGCCCATGCGCTGGCCTGGGGGCTTGCGGCGGCGGGAATCCTGCAATTCCTCTGGCTGGCCCTGGCCCTTGCCCGCGCCGGCTTCACGCTGAAACCGAGATGGCCAAGGCTGACGCCAGAGGTGCGGAAGCTCTTGCGACTGATGCTGCCGGTGGCCGTCGGCGCCGGGGTCTACCAGATCAATGTGCTGGTGGATGTGGTGATCGGTTCCCTGCTGCCTTCCGGAGCCATCGCCTATCTCTATTATGCGGATCGGGTGAACCAGTTGCCGCTCGGGGTGGTCGGCATTGCCATGGCCACGGCGCTACTGCCGCTTCTTGCGCGGCAGATCCGCAGCGGCGACGATGCGGGCGCCCTGGCCAGCCAGAACCGGGCGGTGGAATTCGCCATGGCCCTGACCCTGCCGGCGGCCTTTGCCCTGGTGGCCGCCTCCTGGCCGATCGTTGCCGTGCTGTTCGGTCGCGGGGCCTTCGACAGCGCGGCTCAGGCCGCCACCGCCTGGACGCTGGCGGCCTATGCCCTGGGGCTTCCCGCGCATGTGCTGGTCAAGATTCTGGCCACCGCCTATTTCGCACGGGAAGACACGGCAACACCGGTCAAGGCGGCGGTTCTGGCGCTTGGGGTGAACCTTGTCCTCAACCTGGCCCTGATGGGCCCTCTCGGCCATGTCGGCATTGCTCTCGCCACCTCGGCGGCGGCCTGGATCAATGCCCTGGTTCTGGGGCGGGGCCTGTTGCGCCGGGGCCGGTTCAGGCCCGACCCTTCCCTTCTCCGAAGGATCCCCAGGATCACCCTGGCGGCGCTGGCCATGGCCCTCGGCGTCGGGCTGTTCGCGCATTTCGGACAGGCCCTTTTCCTGCCCGGCGAGGAGGGCGGCGAGGCGCTGCGCATGGCCGCGCTGGCCTTGCTGGTGGGTGGCGGGGTGGTGGCCTATCTCGGTCTCGCCCGTCTTGCCGGCGTGTTCAGCCTGGGCGAACTTCGCGCTGCCATGCGCCGACCGGGCCCGCCGGAGGCGGCGAAGGATTCGTCCCGCCACACCCCCTGATCCGGCGGATGCCTTGACCGGTTCCGGGCTTGGGGTCATAACCGTCGCGCAACCCGCAGCGATGAGCACTTTCGCCATGACTTCCGCCATGAACCGAATCTTCTCGGGCGTCCAGCCCACCGGCAATCTGCACCTTGGCAATTATCTGGGCGCGATCCGCAACTGGGTGGACCTTCAGGGCCGCTACGACTGCATCTTCTGCATCGTCGATCTGCACGCCATGACGCTGCCCCAGGATCCTGAAGCCCTGCGCAGCGCCACCCGCGAAGTGGCCGCGGCCTATCTGGCCGCCGGCATCGATCCCGAACGCTGCATCATCTTCAACCAGTCGGCGGTGCCAGGCCATTCCGAGCTGGCCTGGCTTCTGGCCTGCATGACCCCCCTCGGCTGGCTCAACCGCATGACCCAGTTCAAGGAAAAGGCGGGCAAGCATCGTGATCAGGCCGGGCTTGGCCTGTATTCCTATCCGGTTCTCATGGCCGCCGACATTCTGCTCTACAAGGCCACCCATGTGCCGGTGGGCGAGGATCAGAAGCAGCATCTGGAACTGGCCCGGGATATCGCCGGCGCGTTCAACCGGACGGTCGGCAGCGCCTTCTTTCCCCTTCCCGAGCCGCAGATCCTGGGCGAGGCAACCCGGGTCATGAGCCTGCGCGACGGGACGGCGAAGATGAGCAAATCCGATCCGTCCGCCTATTCGCGCATCAACATGACCGACGATGCCGAGACCATCGCCCTCAAGTTCCGCAAGGCCCGCACCGATCCCGCGCCGTTACCGGAAACGCCCGAAGGGCTCGAAGGCCGGCCGGAAGCGGCCAACCTGGTCAGCCTTTATGCGGCGCTTTCGCGCAAGAGCCGGGCCGAGGTTCTGGCCGAACATGGCGGCCGCCTGTTTTCCGAATTCAAGCCGACCCTTGCCGATCTCGCGGTTTCCGTCCTCGGGCCGATCAATGCCGAGATGCAGCGGCTTCTGAAGGAGCCGGGCCTGATCGACAGCGTTCTGCATCGGGGTGCAGAACGGGCCGGAGAGATCAGCCGCCATCATCTGTCGGAGATTCACGGCCTGCTCGGCCTGCTCCGTCCCTGACGGGGGCCGAAGGCCGGATTTCGCTTGCGCTCTCCTCGCGGCCGGCGCGATAAGGGAAAGGGTGCACCGAAACCCCACCCGGAATGAGGATACCGCCGTGCCCCCGGCGGAACGCAGATGCAGATCTACCTTCCCATTGCCGAAGTGTCGATCAACCTGTTCCTGCTGCTGGGAATGGGCGGCGCGGTCGGGTTCCTGTCGGGCCTGTTCGGCGTCGGCGGCGGCTTCCTGATGACCCCCTTCCTGATCTTTGCCGGCGTGCCGCCGGCGGTGGCCGTGGCCTCGGAAGCCAACCAGGTGGTGGCCTCTTCCGTATCCGGGGTGATCGCGCACATGCGGCGCGGCAATGTCGATTTCAAGATGGGTTTTGTCCTTCTGGTCGGCGGCCTTGCCGGTTCGGCCTTCGGGGTCTGGCTCTACGGGCTGCTGCGCAGCATCGGCCAGCTCGATGCGGTGATCAGCCTGTCCTATGTGGTGTTTCTCGGGATCATCGGATCCCTGATGATGCTCGAAGCGTCGCGGGCGATCTGGCGACGGCAAAGGGCCGGCCAGCCACGGCGCAAGCTGCACCAGCATACCTGGCTGCACGGGCTGCCGTTCAAGATGCGGTTCCGTCGCTCCAAGCTCTATATCAGCGCCCTCCTGCCGATCGGCATCGGCTTCTTCGTCGGCATTCTTGCCGCCATCATGGGTGTCGGCGGCGGCTTCATCCTGGTGCCGGCGATGATCTATCTTCTGGGGATGCCGACGGTGATGGTGGTCGGCACATCCCTGTTCCAGATCATTTTCGTCACCGCCAATGTCACCTTTCTTCAGGCATCGCAGAACCAGACGGTCGATGTGGTGCTGGCCCTGGTGCTTCTGGCCGCAGCGGTGATCGGCGCCCAGTTCGGCAGCCGTTACGCCACCCGGATCCCCGGCGAGCAGCTGCGCGGGCTTCTGGCCCTGGTGGTGCTGGCGGTGGCGGGCAAGATGATCTTCGATCTGATGATCGTTCCGACCGAACTCTATTCCCTGAGCCCCATGGAGTCGGGACGATGAGCGGGCCCGGCCTGTTTTCCCGGCTTGGGGCGGTCGCCGCTGCGATCATCCTGGCCCTTGGCCTGAGCGGGCGCGAGGCTTCTGCCCAGCAGCTTGTTGCCGATCTTTCGAGCCACCTTGTGGAAATCACCACCGACTTCACCGGGGTCGATGTGCTTCTGTTCGGGGCGATCGAGGGCGCAGGAGATGTGGTTGTCGTGGTGCGCGGGCCATCGCGCGATGAAATCGTGCGTCGCAAGGGGCGGGTCGGCGCCATCTGGCTGAACACCGAAGAGGCCCGGTTTACCGATGTTCCCATCTTCTACGGCCTGGCTTCCTCCGCCCCGGTCACCGGCATCCTGGGCGATTCGGCGCGGGCCCGCCACGGGATCGGGCTGGACAAGCTGGTTCTGTCCCATGACGGCCCCCTTGCGGCGGAGGAAGCCCAGGCCTTTCGCCAGGGGCTGATCCGGGCCAGGATCGAAAACGGCCTCTACAGCCCGGAGACGACGCCGGTCACCTTTCTCGGGCCGCGTCTGTTCCGGGCCACCCTGTCCCTGCCCGGGAATGTTCCCGTGGGCAGCTACAATGTGCAGGTCTTTCTGGTGCGCGACGGGGTGATTGTCAGCGCCCAGACCACGCCCCTTCTGGTTGCCAAGGCCGGGTTGAGTGCCGATATCTACCACTTTGCGCATGCCTCGCCGATGCTCTACGGGATCATGGCGATCCTTCTCGCCCTGTTTGCCGGCTGGGCGGCCGGTGCGATCTTCAGAAAGGGATGAACGGCCATGGATCGGGATAACACGACGCCTGCGGGCCCATCACCAGAGAATCCGCCACACAATCCGTCCGATACGTCACAAGGAACCCCCGAGGGTCGCGAGGCGCGGGAACGAACCTTCCTGGTGTTCGTGGACGATACCCAGGAATACCGGAAGGCCCTGCGCTATGCGGCGCGCCGTGCCGCCCATACGGGGGGGCGGCTCGCTCTTCTCTATGTTCTGGCTCCGGCCGAGTTCCAGCACTGGATGGCCGTGGCCGATCTGATGCGCGAGGAAAGACGGGCCGAGGCAGAGGCAATCCTTCAGGAAGCCTCGTCCCAGGTGCTGGCCGAATCCGGCAAGACGCCGGTCTATTACATCCGCGAAGGCGATCCCCGCGAGGAGCTGCTGGATCTGATCCGCAACGACAGCGGGATCTCGATCCTCGTCCTCGGCGCGGCGCAGGGCAAGAAGGGCCCGGGACCCCTCGTCTCGGCCCTGTCGCGGATGGCCGGCGAGTTGCCGATCCCGGTCACCATCGTTCCCGGAAACCTCTCCGACGAGGCGATCGAGGCCCTGACCTGAAGCGATGAGGAACCCATCCTCACGACACGGGATTGTCTTGAGGGCGTTGTCTTGAAGATGTTTCGGCGCGTGCAATATTCTTCAAGGCATGGCCTGATCTTTCATGAACAGAGGCTCAATCCCCGGGTTCTGGCAAAGAAGAGGCAAAGCAGATTTCTGTGCGGCCCGCAACTGTCTCCACCCGCTGCCCGTTAACCTTGATAAGTTCTACCCCCTTGATTTCCAAGGGAAAATATATCTTGATTTTGAATCATTTCTTACCCAATTTATGGTCCATGGCTGACGATGGTTCGCCATCCTCCGTGGCCCGGCGTTGCGGCCCGGCGTTGCGGACAGGATGGCCGGTCCGAGCCCTGTGAGCCCTTGCTCATTGTCGTGAGCCTTTTCATTGTCGTGAGCCCTGCCCTTTTCGTATCCGCGATCCGAGAATGCTGGAGTCGAGATCATGTTCATCCAGACCGAGCAGACCCCCAACCCGGCGACGCTGAAATTCCTGCCCGGCTGTGCGGTCATGCCGCGCGGAACCGCCGATTTCCCCTCTGCCGAAGCGGCGGCCCCCTCGCCGCTGGCGCGGCGGCTGTTTGCGGTTGAAGGGGTGCGCGGGGTGTTTCTGGGCGGCGATTTCGTTTCCGTGTCCAAGGCGGAGGATCAGGATTGGGCGCTCCTGAAACCGCAGGTTCTGGCCGCGATGATGGATCATTTCACCAGCGGCGGTGCGGTGATCGAGGATGCGGCGCTCGCCTCGCGCGAGGGCGCGAGCGAGGTTGAGGGCGAGGATGGAGAGATCATTGCCCGCATCCTTGAGCTGCTGGATCAGAAGGTTCGCCCCGCCGTGGCCCAGGATGGCGGCGACATCACCTTTCAGGGGTTTCATGAAGGGGTGGTCTATCTGAACATGCAGGGATCGTGTTCGGGCTGTCCCAGTTCGACGGCGACCCTCAAGGTCGGAATCGAGAACCTGTTGAAATACTACATCCCCGAGGTTCGGGAGGTGCGTCCCGCCAACGGATGAAGGCGAGGGGTGTCGAGGCCCGGAGCTGTCTTCGGGGACGTCAGGGACCGTACCGGCATCCTTGCGGGGAACCGGGGCCGCAGGAAGCACCGCCGAACATCAGGCGGCGGACGGGATCCAGGGAGGGATCGGGAGCATGAGCACAGCCAGACGGAAGCCTGCCCGTACCGGGTCTGGCCAAAGCCCCAGCCCATCGACGGTCAGGGTTCCGGAATCCGGAGATTCGGCCCCCCGGAGCGGAGAGCCGGGAGCGGCGAATCCCCGATCGATGCCGCCCGGCGCCTCGTTTCTTCTGCGATCGGGGCGTCTCTTCTTGGAGAGGGTGTCCAGGGCATCCCGGTTCCTGATGTCCATGTTTCTTGTATCCATGTTCGCGACATCCGCATTCAAGGCGGCGCTGTTCAGGCCGTTCATCCGCATGATTTCCCGCATGATTTCCAGCATGATTCCTGTGGCGCGTCAGGGGCTGCGCTCCCTGAGTCCGTTCCCGCGCCGGTTTGTGCCGTACGGGGTTCTGGGCAGCCTGGTGCTGGCGGTTGCGCTCGGGATTGCCCACGATCCACGGGCCCTGTCCACGCCGGGGACGATGCCGGGATCCATGCCGGGGTCGGTGTCGACAGCGCCCGATTCCGCCGCCGCCAAGCCGCATGCCGACCAGGCCATGCGCACCGGCTCTCAGGTTTGGCGGACGACATCCATGGCGCCGCCTCCGGGGGCAACGCAGACCCGCGATCAGGCGGTTCGTCGCGCCAGCCTCGTCAAGCCCGTCGGGGTGGTGGTGGTGCCCGGAAGCGCCGAAAAGCTGTATCAGGATTTCCTGCGCATCGGTTACCGGATCGACGAGGTGCGCCAGGGCGCCCATCCGGTGCCACGGGTCTTTGTTGCCGCGATGCCCGGCGATGTTCGCACCTTGCGGTCGGTTGATCGGCGCAAGGATGTGTTCATCAAGTCCATGCTGCCCCTGATCCTCAGCGTGAACGAGGAGATTCTGGCCGATCGCGAGCGGCTGAAGCGGCTGTTCGCCCTCGAACGTCAGGGAATTGCCCTCGATCCTGCCGATCGGGACTGGCTCGAGGCGAAGTACAGCCGCTACGGTGTCGAAAGCGGCGACCGCGACAGGCTTCTGCTCAGGGTCGATGCGATTCCTCCCTCGATCGCCCTTGCCCAGGCAGCGGAAGAGAGCGGCTGGGGCACCTCGCGCTTCGCTCTGGAAGGTCGGGCCCTGTTCGGCCAGCGAACCTTTGCCGAAGGGGCCGGGATGGTTCCCGAAAAAGCGCCCGATGGGGGCTTCCTTGTGAAATCCTTTGTCGAACTGCGCGACGGGGTGCGCTCTTACGCCCACAACCTGAACACCCACGCGGCCTATCGCGGCTTTCGCGAAAGGCGCCAGGCGATGCATCGCGAAGGGATCGTCGATCCCCTGCGTCTGATCGAAACCCTGACACGCTATTCCGAGCGCGGGACGGATTATATCGACAGCCTGAGGGTCATCATCCGGGTCAACGATCTTCGCGCCTTTGACAAGGCCCGGCTGAACCCGTCCATCGGCCCGGCGCAGGCGCTGACGGGAATCTAGGCTGCGGCTCCGTCTTCTCTGTCCGGATCGCCTGCCTGCGCCTGTCTCACCGCGCCTGTCTCCCCGCCCCCGTGGCGCCGCCCTTGCCTTCCGCTCTGCTCGCGGCTTCCTGGATCAGCCCCCGCCTGTGGGGATGAAGAACTGGATGCCGAACCATCGCCAGCGGCTGTCCTGGGCGGGAAGGGTGCAGTTGACCCGCCCGCGTCCCGGCCGGAAGGCGTCGGGCAGGCGCACCTCGATCCGGCGCTCATCAAGGGCCAGCGTTTCCACGCGGCCATGGGCGGAGGAAAAGCAGGCCAGCCTGTCGAGGCCGCCGAGCCCGGGGCCGACGGTGAATCCGAGCAATGGCGGATTGGCGCCAAGGGTGGGATCCGCCGGGGTGACGTCGGTTTCGAACAGCGAAAGGGCGTTGGCGGCAAGGCGGAACCGGTCCATGTCGCCGAAAGCTTCGTTGAGGGCGAAGCGGGGCAGGTAATCCCGTCCCGCACCATTGTCGGCCCAGTGGACGACGCCGGAATGCTGACCGAAGGAGGCGATGAATCCTGCCGCCCGTGCCTCGGCCATGGCGGCGGCGCTGGCTTCGCCATAGGGATAGGCCTGAAGCCGGGGCACGAAGCCCAGCTCGCTCTGGAAGCGGGCGTTGGAACGGCGATACTCGTCCCGGATCTCTTCCGGCTCCAGGGTCGGCAGGCTGGCATGGCTGGCCGTATGATTGCCGATCGTTACCCCGGCCTCGGCCAATTCGCGAATCTGATCCCAGCTCATGGAATCGGCGCGGTTCTGATCGACGGCGTCGGTGGCGACGAACAGGGTGAACGGCAGGCCTGCCTCGCGAAGCCGGGGCCAGGCCTCGGTGTAGGCGGAACGGTAGGCATCGTCGATGGTGATCGCGACGCTGCGCGGCGGCAGCGCGCGGCCGTTGCGGAGGGCATCGATGATCGTTTCCAGCCCCAGCACCGTATAGGGGCCGCTTGTCAGCTCGCGAAGATGGGCTTCGAACTGTTCGAGACGGATATTGGTGGAGGGATAGCGATCCTCGCCGAAGCGGTGATACATGAAGACCACCGCCGAATCACTGTCGCGCGCATGGGCTGCGTTCGCGCCGGTGAGCGCAGAACCCACACCGGACATCCAGGCGCCGGCAAGCCACAGCAGGGCCAGCCCGGCCGCCCTTGCGGCGAACGGCATCCCGGGAGAGGATGCGAAGAGCCCTGTTCCGGGGCTGTCCCCGGCAAGGCCACGGCCCCGGGAGGAAGATCTGGCGGGATGGGCAACAGCGGGATGGGCAACACTGGTCATCTGTCTCTTTCCTGTCATGTTCCCTTCGGCCATTACCACCGAGTTGTCAGGCGGAGCAAGAAGGAACGAGGCACGGGCGTGACGTTCCGGCCTTCTTCGAAAATCTTCCCTGCGGGCCCTGCTGCGGGAATCCCCTTTCGGGAATTCCCTTCGGGAATCCTCGGCGGGGCATCATCAAGGGATCATCGGGGCATCATCGGCCGGGGCAGGGCGGCATCCTCGATGAGGGGAAAGCGGCGGGAGTCGAACAACTGGTAATGCCACCATTCGTTGCGGTAGAAATCCCAGCCGGCCTCGGTCATCAGGCCCAGCAGCAGAAGCCGGTTCCGCCGGGCCTGCCTCGGGATGTCCCCTGCGCCGTGATGAGAGCGCGGGGTGAAGGCATCGAAGGGCGTGCCCATGTCGAGCGCCACGCCATCGCCGTCGATCAGGGTCAGATCGATGGCGACACCGCGCGAATGGGGCGATCCGCGTCGTGGATCGGCCAGAAAATCGGGATCGGGTGTATGCGTCCACAAGACCCACTGCGCTTCCTGCGGGCGCAAGGCATCGAAAATCCGAAGGCGAAGGCCGAGGGCCGCCGCGCCGTCGATCGCCCTGGCGAGGCAGGTGGCAGCCTCGGCATGAAGATAGGCCTCCGCCGTTGGCGCATAGACAGGCCTTGCGGTGAAATTGTCCGGCCCGGCATAGGCCAGCGCCAGATCCACATCGAAGGCGGGCGGCGCGATCCGCACCAGTGGCGGCGTCCCGGGGCCGGGGCCATCTGGCGAAGGCGTTGCGGGGGTTTCGGATCCTGTCATCCTGGCGTTTCTAGCATGAAGTTCTCTGCTTCTGAAGGTGCGATCCGGATGATCCGTTCATGAAGATTCTGGGGCTCGACACGGCGACCAGCGGCTGTTCCGTCGCCCTTCTTGCAGATGGTGTCTGCCGGGCGAGGCGGTTTGCGCGGATGGAGCGCGGCCAGGCAGAGGCACTCAACCCCATGATCGGAGCCGTCATGGAGGAGGCCAGCCTGTCCTTCGCCGCACTGGACCGGATCGCGGTTACCCTCGGCCCCGGAGCCTTTACCGGCATAAGGATCGGGCTGGCCGCCGCCCGGGCCCTGGCGCTGGTGACCGGGGCGCCCGTCGTCGGGATTTCCACCTTTGCCGCGCTGCGCGCCGCCGTGCCGGAAGACGAAGCCACAGGGCGGCGTATCGCCATCTGCGTCGATGGCAAGCGGCGGGATGTCTTCGTTCGGCTCTACCCTGTCGATGGCCCGCCCGGACCGGCGTTTTCCCTCGATCCGGAAACGGCGCTTGCGGTTCTCGGCGATGAACCCACCCTGCTGGCGGGCGATGGTGCCCCGGCGCTGCATGCCGGTCTTCTTCGGGGGGAAGGCTGCGCCCTGCCGGAATCCATCGCCCTGTCGCGGGCGGTCGATCCTCCCGATGCGGTGCGGGTGGCCGCCCTGGCCGCCGAAAGGGTTGCGGCCCCCGGGAAAGGGCAAGGGGCCGCATCCCCCATGCCCTTCTATCTGCGCCCCCCTGATGCCCGGCTGCCGGGCCACGGGGGCGGCGGGATCGTCGGCGGGATCGTCGGCGGGATCGTCGGCGGGGACGCAGGACGATGATCCGGCGCGAGGATCTGTCCGGCCTGCGCGAAGACGGGACGCCGGATCAGGATCGATCCTGGGTACCGCCGGGGGTAAGGCTGGTGCGCGCCGGACCGGAATTTTCCTCGGCCGTTTCTTTCCTGCATGCCGCCTGCTTCGATGAGCCCTGGAGCGCCTTCACGGTGCGTCAGGTGCTTTCGATGCCTCACTCCTTCGGCCTTGTTGCCGTTCCCGACGACCACGCCGCCGCTGATCTTCTGGGATTTGCCCTTGCCCGCTGCTGTCTGGATGAGTGCGAACTGCTTTCGCTCGCCGTCGCCGAAGCGCATCGCGGCAGCGGTATCGGTGGGGCCCTTCTTGCCCATGCGATGATCCTTGCCCGGCGCATGGGAACGCGCCGCATCTTCCTGGAGGTGGCCGAGGACAACGAGGGGGCGCAGCGGCTCTATCGCCGGTTCGGCTTTGCGAGGATCGGCCGCCGGCCCGACTATTATCGCCGACCTTCCGGCCCGCCCATGGCGGCGCTCACGCTGGCCTGCGCCCTGAAGGGGGAAGTTGGGGAAGGCGGGAAGGATTGCGGCAAATGATGCGGCGAACCGGCGGCGGTTACCCCTCAGACGCGTCTGCCCTGTCCCCGCCGCGCTTCCGGATGATCAGATGATGGATCGTCTCGCCCCCCGGTTTTGTCGCTTCCACGGGGTCGAGGGAGAGCACATCATGGCCAAGCTCGCGCACCGAACGGGGAACATTGGCGAGCGGTTCCTCTCCCTTCAGGCGAATCTCGGCCAGATCACCCGGGGCCATGGTGTCGATCAGGAGCCGGGTCCTGACAAAGGTCATGGGACAGACATGGGCGGTGATATCGAGAAAATGTCGGGTCATGGTTCCGAAAAAGACAGGTTGTAAAGTTTGAAGCCAAGACTTATAACCCCGCCAGTGTTCCCTTAGCGTGGATTATAATCATGACCGATGATGTTCTTAAGAACGACCTCCTCACATTGACAACCGAAATCGTTTCCTCCCATGTTGCAAACAATGCGGTTGCAGTGACGGACCTTCCCGATCTCATTCGCCAGGTCTATGGCACGCTGGCCACGGTCGAATCGGGCCCCGAGGTTGCTCCCGAGCCGCCCCAGCCTGCTGTTCCGGTCAAGAAATCGATCACGCCCGAGTATCTGGTCTGCCTTGAGGATGGGCGCAAGCTGAAAATGCTGAAGCGTCACCTGAAGACGGCCTATGACATGACGCCGGAACAATATCGCGAACGCTGGAAGCTGCCGAAGGATTATCCGATGGTGGCGCCCAATTATGCCAAGCAGCGTTCCAAGCTGGCCAAGAAGATCGGTCTCGGGACAAGGCCCCGCGCTTCGCGCTGAGCCTCATCCTGCCCGGGATCCCCGATCGCGAGGGGGCAGGGGGTGCGCCGGTGCGCCAGCCCCTGCCCTTTCGGGGTGACAGGGCACGGCGGTTGATGCTATTCAGGTCGAACGACAGTCGGCCAGACACCCGGTCATCAAGCGGCCAACAGGCGGCCTATGAGGACTGTTAGCGGATTCCGCCATGCACGACGATTCCCGCGCCAGCGATTCCTATCGCCGCTCCGGCCAGGAGCCGGATTCCGAATCCGATACGGCTTCGCGACCTTCCGCTGCGGGGGGTGAGGATGCGGGCCAGACCGGGAACGACGCCGTTTCCCGCCTTGAGCAGGCCTGCGTCGAAAAGGGCCTGAAGATGACGGGACAGCGGCGGGTCATTGCCCGGGTTCTGTCTGAATCCGATGATCATCCCGATGTGGAAGAGGTGCATCGCCGCGCTTCGGCCGTCGATTCCCGGATCAGCATCGCAACGGTCTACCGCACCGTCCGGCTGCTTGAGGAATCCGATATCCTTGCCCGCCACGATTTCGGCGGTGGGCGGGCGCGCTACGAGGTGCAGCCCGACAGGCATCATGATCATCTCATCAACATTCGCACCGGCGAGGTGATCGAGTTTCACGATGAGAAGATCGAAATGCTCCAGCGTGAACTTGCCGAAAGCCTGGGTTACGAGCTTGTCGATCATCGCCTCTCGCTTTATGGCGTTCCGAAGACAGATGCCGCCAGGCCGGATGCCCGCAAGTCGGATGCTCCCAGGACCGGCGGCACCAAGACCGGGCGGAATGGCTGATACCGTGCCCTGTCCGGCGAAAGTCGCATCCTCTCCGTTCCCCGTGCTTCGGATCCGGAAGGGGCAAGGCCCGGCCCGTGCCGGAGCCCTGAAGCCGAGGCCGGGTTGGATGCCCCCGTCACGATGACCGGTTCTTTCGCGCCTCCGAAGTCGTTGATCCAGGGTCTTCGCTCGGGAAGGCTTGAGGTTCGTCTTGCCGCCGGAGAAGATGAGATTCGCGCGTCTCAGGCGCTTCGCTATCGCGTGTTCTATGAGGAAATGGCGGCAAGACCGAGCCCGGAGATGGCGCGGCTGAAACGCGATTTCGATCGCTTCGACGGCATCTGCGATCATCTTCTGGTCTTCGATCACGACGTAGGCACCGGCGTCGATGCGGTGGTGGGCACCTACCGCCTGTTCCGGCGGGCGGTGGCCGAGGCGGAAGGGGGGTTCTATACCGCCAGCGAATTCGACATCGCGGGACTCGTGGCCATGAAGGGGGAAATCCTCGAACTGGGCCGATCCTGCGTGGACAGGGCGCATCGCAACCGCCCGACCATGCAGCTTCTCTGGGCGGGCATTGCCGCCTATGTCTTTCATCACGACATTGTCATGATGTTCGGTTGTGCAAGCCTGCCGGGCACCGATCCCGAAGCCCATGCCGAAGCGCTGAGCTATCTCTATCACCAGCATCTCGCCCCCCCCGAATTCCGCCCAAGGGCGCTTGAGGGCCTCTACGTGCCGATGAATCGCCGCCCTTTCGATTCCCTCGACGCCCGCAGGGTGCTGGCCTCGCTCCCCCCCCTGATCAAGGGCTATCTGCGGCTCGGCGGGTTTGTCGGCGACGGGGCGGTGATCGATGAGCAGTTCAACACCACGGATGTCTGCATCATGGTGAAGACCGACCTGGTGACGAGCCGCTATGTTCGCCATTACGGGCGCGCATCCGGGATGGCGGCGGAGTCATGAAGCCGCCTTCCTCCCTCCTCTGCGGGCTTGTCCGGCTTGTTGCCTATCTGGGCCTGACCTTCACCCTGATGCCTGTTCAGGCTCTGGCGCTGGTTCTCGGCCTGCCCCTGGCGCATCGCCTGCCCGGCCTCTACCATCGCCTGTGCTGCCGTATCCTGGGGCTGGAGTTGCGGCAGTTTGGAACCATGACGGATTCCCGCCCGGTTCTGTTCGTCGGCAACCATCTGAGCTATCTCGACATCACCGTGCTGGGGGCGGTGATCGATGGATCCTTCGTTTCCAAGGCGGAGGTGGCCCGCTGGCCGATCTTCGGTACCCTCGCGCGGCTGCAGCGCACCGTGTTCATCGAGCGCCGCCCGGCGCGGGCAGGGGACCAGCGTCAGGTGCTGGAATCCCGGCTTCAGGCCGGGGATCGACTGATCCTGTTTCCCGAAGGCACCTCGGGCGATGGCAACCATGTGCGCCCCTTCAAGAGTGCCCTCTTCGCCGTGGCGGAACGGCAACCGGGAGCGGCGCCCCTGACCATCCAGCCCTTCTCCCTGGCCTATAGTGCCCTGGACGGGATTCCGGCGGGCCGTGAATGGCGGCCACTGTTCGCCTGGTATGGCGGGATGGCCATGGCGCCCCATGCCCTGGGCTGGCTGGGGCTCGGGCGGATCACGGTGGACATCCGTTTCCACGATCCTGTCACGATCGAGGCCTATCCTTCCCGCAAGGCGCTGGCGGAACATTGCCAGCAGGTTGTGGCTGAGGGGCTTGCCCTGTCCAATGCCGGGCGCCGTGGCGGACAGGTTCCGTTGCGATCTGCGGCCTGAGGGGGTGCGCTTGACTCCTGATCGACAGATGCTACCGTCCTTGAACACGACATCGGTTGCGGGCATTGGCCGCAAGCGGCGCAGCGAGAGCAAAGATCCGGCTTTGGCGGAAACAGCAGCAAAGACAGCAGCAAAGACAGCCTTCATCAAGACCTATGGCTGCCAGATGAATGTCTATGATTCCGCCCGCATGGCGGATCTTCTGGCGGAAGGCGGCTACCGCATGGCCGAGAGCCCGGACGCGGCGGAT
>JBJHAU010000010.1:0-20063 GCA_050480665.1 Alphaproteobacteria bacterium
ATCTGCTGGTGGCGGGGCTGTTCTACCGGCCGGAAGACGGGTTCTTCCTGCGCGACTGGCCGCTGTTCCGTTTCCTGTTCCATCTGGAAGGCCCCCTGGTTCTTGGACTCCTGGCCCTGGTGGCGACCCTGATCCTGCTGCGCATGGTTCCCGCCCTTGGCCGGTGGCATGTCCGCCGATCGGTGATTGCCTTTATCGTGTTGTCCTTCGTGCTGGGGCCGGGCCTGCTGGTGAACGAGATTCTCAAGACTCATGTGGATCGTTCCCGGCCCGGGCAGATTGTCGAATTCGGCGGCACCGCCGCCTTCACCCCGGCCCTGACGACGGGCAGCGGGGTGTGTGAGCGGAACTGCGCCTTCGTGTCGGGGCACGCATCGCTGGCCTTCGCCATGATCGCCTTCGCCTTCCTGCTTCCGCCGGGACCCTGGCGCAAGGCCGCCATGGCCGCCGCCGTGCTGTTCGGAAGCGTGATGGGGCTGGCCCGCATGGCCCAGGGCGCCCATTTTCTTTCGGATATCGTTTTCGCCGGCCTGTTCACCGTCGGAGTGGTCTGGGCCCTGCATGTCTGGATCGTGACCCGCAACGGTTTTGCCCATCCCCGCCTTCGACCGCTGATGGCGTTTCTGGAACGAGGCCGTACCCTGCTTCTGACCGCCCTGCAGCATGGGCAGAACCGGATCTACGCCATGGGGCTGGCCTTGACGGCTCTGGCCTATGTCCTGATCGATCGCCCCCTGGCCGACTGGGCAAGAGGGTTCGACCCTGCCCTGCATAACCTGATCAAGGTCATCGCCCGCCAGGCCGAAACCGGAGGCTGGCTGATCGGGCTGGCCGCCGCTGTCCTTGTGCTGTTTCTGGCAGCGCGCCTCACCCCCGTCGCCGCGTGGAAGGATCGCCTGAAAGCCTGGGCCATGGGGCCGCTGTTTGTTCTGGCCGCCCTGCTGACCACGGGACTCGCCGTCAATCTTCTGAAGATCCTGTTCGGCCGGGCGCGGCCCAAGCTGCATTTCGAGGATGGCACCTACGGTTTCTTCTGGTTCCGAACCCAGGCGGATTTTCTCTCCTTCCCTTCCGGCCATGCCATCTCGGCCACGGCCTTCATGGTGGCCCTGTATCTGATGCTGCCGCGCCATCTTGCGGCCTATGTTCTGGTCGGTGGTGCGGTGGTTCTGGCCCGGGTTCTGGAAACCGCCCATTACCTGTCGGACGTGATGATGAGCGTGATGCTCGCCATCGTGATCACCCGCTGGACCCACCGGGTCTTCCTTGGCTCCGGGCTTGATCCGGCCATGGCCTTCGAGGGGCGCTGGCGGCGGGGCAAGAGCGTCCCCTGGCCCGAGCGGCTGGGCCTTGCCCGCCTCGCCTCACGCCTGAGGGCCGACAGATCGCCACAAAAAGCTGCGGAACAGGGCTGAAGGCTCGGAACAGGGCCGAAAACGGCCACGCATCCCCCGCATCGCCTGTGCCAACCGGGTCCCGTGCCGTTCAGGCCGTTCGGGCCCGTGCCCGGAGTTCCCTGGTCCCGGCCTCGTCGACCCGATACACGCCCTTGCGTTTGCGGACCACCACCGCGTAGCGGTCGCGAGCCGCCCGGGCCGTGACATAGCCTTCGTTCACATCCTCGCAGACACGGGCGGGATCGCGGTCGAGCGCGTTGCCGTAGCCGCCGCCACCCGGGCTTTCAAGACGAAAGATATCGCCATCGGCCAACGGGTAATCGGAAAAGCGCGAGGGAAGAATCCGCTCCCTGCGCGCTCCGGGATGCATGGTCAACCGGCCGCGTCCCCCTTCCGCACCGCCCGCAACCCCGCGCGGCGCGATCACATGCTTGTTGGAGCGGATGTTGAATCGCGCCTCGCCGAGATTCTGGTATTCCCTCAGGATTCCCAGACCGCCCCGATACTGCCCCGGCCCGCCGGAATCGGGAATCAGCTCGAAGCGACGAACCCGGGTGGGAAATTCCGATTCGATGATCTCCACCGGCGCGATCCGGGCATTGGACTGGTGCGAACAGGTGCCGGACACCCCATCCTTCATGGCGCGCCCCCCGGTGCCCCCGCCGACGATCTCGTATTGCACATAGCCCTTGCCCGAACGGGTCTGGCGCCCGCCGATGATGATCGAACGCGAACCGCAGCCATCGGCCCGGGCCTTTTCGGGAACGATCCGGGCCATGGCCTCGATGGTCGCCTCGGTGGCGGCGGTCACGGTCGGCATGTAGGTGTTCACGGGGGCCGGGAAATGGGGATCGACCACGCTGCCCTTGCGGGTGATCACCTCGGCCACCCTGAGCAGACCCTGGTTGATGGGAAGGGTCGGATCGACCTGGGAAATCAGGGTATAGACCATGGCCGCGTGAAGGATGGGCGGGCGGATGTTCGCCGGACCCTTTGTCTGGTCGGCACAGCCGGAGAAATCGAAGCGGATCCGCTTGCCGGTCTTGGTCACCACCACATGCAGCCGCACCGGCGTGTCGAGATCGATCCCGTCATTGTCGACAAAGCGCTCCGCCTCGAACCGGCCGTCCTTCCAGCGGGCGATGGCCTTGCGCATGATGTCTTCGGAAACCCGCATCATCTCGTCGAAGGAGGCCAGGGTCTGATTGTCGCCATACCTGGCGAACAGGGCGCCGACCCGTTCCTCGCCCAGACGGTTCGCCCCGAGCTGGCCGCGAATGTCGCCCAGCACCATTTCCGGCGTGCGCGAATTGGCCGCGAGGATGCGTTCCACATCGCGGATGGTCCGGTAATCCCGCTGGTAACGGATCGCCGGAAGGTGCAGCCCTTCGGCGAAAATCTCCCTCGCAAGGGCAAAGCAGCTGCCCGGAACCGGACCGCCGATATCGGGCTTGTGCGCGATGTTTCCGGAAAAGCCGACATGACGGCCACCGGCAAAGATCGGGGTGATCACCGCCATGTCCGGGGCATGCGGACTGCCCCCCTCATAGGTATGGTTGATGAGGAAGGCATCGCCCGGCCTGAGATCCTCCCCGTAACCGCGAAGGACCGCCGCCGTACAATGGGGGAAGGCTCCGACATGCAGGGGAAGCACCACATGCTGGGCCACCACCTCGCCCCGAGTGTTCATCAGGGCGCAGCTCGCATCCTGGGATTCCCGGATGATCGTCGAGAACCCGGTGCGGAACAGGCAGTTCTGCATCTCTCGCACGATTCCGGCCATCGAGGCCTTGATCACCTGAAAGGTGACGGGATCGATGAAGGATTCCGGCCGTGCCCCTGAACCGCCGTTCCCGGCCTTCTTGCCCTGCCGCGCCATGATCATGCTCCCTCGCTGATGATGATGTTGCGATATCTGTCGACCCGCCCCGTCTGCCCCGGCTGGATCACCAGGGTCGAATCGAGCTGTTCGATGATTGCCGGCCCCTTCACGACATGGCCGACATCCAGCCGTTCGCGCTGATAGACGGGCACATCGTGGGTTTCGCCATCGAACCGCGCCGCCCTCTTGCCCAGCAGCGCCGCCGAGAGCGGGGTGCCGCGGCGCCGGAAGACCGGCATCCTGACCTCGGGCAGGCGGCCGATCCCGCGCACCCGGTAGGTCACCACCTCCACCGGCTCGTCCGGGGCCGCATGACCGAACAGACGGCGATGGGTCTCGTCGAACAGGGCTCGGGCCCGTTCCAGGCTCTTGCGCGTCACCCGGCCGTCGTCCAGAGCGATCGTCAACTCGTAACCCTGCCCGGCATAGCGCATGTCGATCGCGTAATCGAGGGCGATCTCGGACGGCCGGAACCCTTCGGAACGCAGGTCGGAACGCGCCTCGCCCGCAAGCGCGCGCAGGGGTTGCGCGACCTCTTCCGGGCTCAGGGTATCGATCCTCGCCATCCGCGACACCGCATAATCATGGCGCACATCTGCCTGCAACAGGCCGATCGCCGAATTGACCCCGGGATAGAGCGGCACGATCACCCCGCGCATGCCCAGATCGCGAGCCATCATGCCGGCATGCAGCGGACCGGCCCCGCCAAAGGCCACCAGCATGAAATCGCGCAGATCGTAGCCGCGCATGGTGGAAATGGCCTTGATCGCCTCTTCCATCTTCACGTTGATGATCCGCACGATCCCTTCCGCCGCATCGTGCAGCCGCATGCCCAGCGGGGCGGCGACCGACTCTTCCACCGCCCGCTCGGCACGGGCGGCATCGAGCGTCATCCCGCCCCCGAGAAAGTTGCTTTCGCCAAGATAGCCCAGCACCAGATTGGCATCGGTCACCGTTGGCAGCGTGCCGCCCTTGCCGTAACAGGCCGGACCGGGTACCGCCCCGGCCGAGTCCGGACCAACCTGAAGCTGCCCCACGGAATCAACACGGGCAATGGTTCCGCCGCCGGCAGAAACGGTGTTGATGTCCATCATCGGCAGGGAAATCACCCGTCCATCGACCTCGATGCGGCTGGAATCGGACGCGGCCCCGTCCTTGATCAGCGCGACATCGCAACTGGTGCCGCCCATGTCGAAGGTGATCAGGTTCGGTTCCTTCACATCGGCCGCCAGATTGACCCCGGCCGTCACCCCCCCGGCGGGGCCGGACAGCACCGTGGCCACCGCCTTGCGGGCGCTGACCGCGAACGTCGCCGTCCCGCCATTGGACTGCATGATATAGCGCTTTCCGGTGCGCACCCCGGCCCGCGACAGTTCCGCTTCCAGATGATGGATGTAGCGTTCGAGGACCGGCAGGAGATAGGCGTTGATCACCGTGGTGGAAAGCCGGAAATACTCGCGGATCTGGGGCAGGATCTCCGATGACAGCGAGACGCTGACCCCGGGGGCTTCCTCGCCAAGAATCTCGCGCACCCGCTGCTCATGCTCCGGATGGAGGAAGGAAAACAGAAGGCAGACGGCCACCGATTCCACCCCCCTTGCCTTCAGGGCACGGATCGTCCGGCGCAGCGCCGCCTCATCCAGAGGGCGCAGAACCTGGCCCCGGAAATCGACCCGTTCGGCCACCTCGCCGGTCAGGCTTTGCGGGGCAAGCAGGCGAGGTTTCTCATAGGTGACATCGAACACCGAGGGACCATGGGGGGTGGATTGCTCGCCCACCTCGGCAATGCCGCGAAATCCCTCGGTGACAAGCAGTCCGGTGCGGGCTCCCTTGCCTTCGAGAAGCGCATTGGTGCCCACCGTGGTGCCGTGGCAGAAATAGGCGATGTCCTCGGCGGCGACACCCTGATCGAGAAGATGGCGAACCCCCTCGAGAATGGCGCGCGAGGGGTTGTCCGGCGTCGAGGGCAGCTTGTGGATGGTGATCTCATGGGTGTTGTCGTTGAAATAGACAACGTCGGTAAAGGTGCCGCCGGTATCGACGGTGATGCGGTAACGACTCATGTTCCCTGTCTCTCCCTTGAGGCTCTCGCAGCCTGCCCCGGGTTTCCCGGCAGCGCTCCCTTCGCCGCCCGTCAGGGACCGTCGGCGGCCATGGGGGTGTTATAGCCCGCAAACCCTTTGGCATGAAACACCAGAACCCGCCGCGTCCGTTCGGTGCCGATGGCCACCTCGATCTCGGCGACACGTTCATGGGCCTCGAAGCGGTCGAGGATGTGGCCGATGTTGTCGAAACGGGTCACGATCAGCGCATGGCCGCCCGGTCGATCCGGCCACGGGCGGATCATCCGGTAATGATCGGTGATGCGCTCATCCGGATGCCAGGCATAGGCAGGCACCGGCCGCGCGCCACCGTAGTAGAGCATCGGCGCGAGGATCCCTCGCTCGTCGAACAGAAGCGGGGTTCCGGGATGGGCGTCGCGCAGGGCGGCAACCGACGTTCCGATCTCGGACCATCCCTCGTGATGAAGGAAGGGATCCATTCCGGCCGGGATCGCGATCCCGGCATAGACGCCCGGCGCACTTCGCCAGGCGAGCCCGCCATAAAGCACCCCGGCCACCAGAAGGTGCAGGGCCATGGCCGCGATCAGCCAGCCCCGATACCATCCTCGATGCCCCCCCCCTCGATGCCCACCCCGATGCATGCGGGTGGCAAGAACGCCCGCCACCCAGATGCTGCCGGCCACGGCCAGCGGCGCCGCCCAGTTGGCATTGGCACGGGTCAGGAAGGCGAGAAACAGGATCGGCAGGAACATCACCAGGACAAGAACGGCCAGAAGCAGGCTGCGTCCGTCGCGCCACCAGCGGGTTGTGACCAGAAGGCCGATCAGGATGGCAAAGAGGACAGGACCGTAGAGCCCGAACTGGGTGGCGAGAAAGGCAAGCCCCAGATCGGGGCGGAACCAGTCCGCCCCGAGATTGGCGTTGTCGCCCGTATGGGCATAGGTGACAAACCCGGCAGCGACATTCCACAGAAGATTGGGAAGATACAGCAGGAAGGCCAGGGCGGCGGCCAGAAGCGGGCCGAAACCCCCGGTCGGAAGGCGCATCAGGCGACGGCGTGCCCCGGCATCCAGAACCAGCCACACGGCCATTCCCGCGATGAAGAAGCCCATCGCGTATTTCGAGAGCAGGCCAAGGCCGACGGCAAGGCCAAGCCCCGCCCAAAGCCCCCAGGCCGTGCGCCGGGCATGGCCCCGGCCGTCCTGTCCCGGCTCTTGCTGAAGCCGGGCCAGGCAGTAAAGGGCCGCCGCCCAGCAGGCCAGCAGGGGCGGATCGGTGGAGGCGACCAGAGACGAGAAGCTCACCCCCGGCAGGGACACGAAGAGAAGCGAGGCCCAAAGGGCGGCATGACTGCCATAAAGCGCGCGGGCCGCCCCGAAGACGAACAGCGAGGCCACGGCATAGATCAGGGGGATCGGGGCCTTGATGCAGAAGACATCGTCGCCGCAGACCGACGTCGACGCGGCGATCAGCCAGGCGATCATCGGCGGCTTGGAGTAATAGCCGAAGGCCGGTTCCTGGGCCCAGTCCCAGTACTGGGCCTCATCGAAATAGAGATCGAGCGGGCTGATGGCCAGAACCGCAAGCCTCGCCAGGGTGAAGGCCATGATCGCCGCCACCGCCAGCACAAGACAGCGGCGATCTTCGGCGTGCCCGCCATGGGCTTCGGGGCCGGGCGCGGCGCTCACAGCGCGCGATCCATGCGCTGAACCCGGGCCAGATCGGGAAAAAGCTTCCAGAAGCCCCCGGCGATGACAAGAGCCGCAACCCCGCCGACCAGCGCCGCCGGCACGGCGCCGATCCAGGCCGCCATGGCGCCGGCACGGAATTCGCCCAGCTCGTTCGAGGTGTTGATGAACACCGCATTCACCGCACTGACCCTGCCGCGCATGGCATCGGGGGTGGCGATCTGCACCAGGGTCTGGCGGATATAGACACTGACCATGTCGGTGGCGCCGAGCAGGGCCATCGCCAGCAGGGAAAGAGGAAACCAGGTGGAAAATCCGAACATCAGGGTTGCCACGCCGAACAGGCCTACGGTGGTGAACATGATGGTGCCGACGGCACGGGTCATCGCCAGCTGCGTCAGCACCAGGGCGGTCAGGACCCCGCCGACGGCGATGGCGCTGCGCATCATTCCCGCGCCGGCGGCGCCGACCTCGAGAACATCCTTGGCGAAGATCGGCAGCAGCGCCGTGACGGTGCTGAGCAGGACGACAAAAAGATCAAGGCTTATGGCGCCGAGAATCACCTTCTTGTGCCAGACATAGGCAAAACCGGCCACCAGGACGGAAAGACTGAGCGGAGCCTTCCCGGTGGACGGGATCCGCGCCTTCACCATCATGGTGCCGAGGATCGAAACAAGGAAGATCCCGCTGGCCGAAAGATAGACCAGTTCCGGCCCGGCGAGGTACAGCAATCCTCCGGCCATCGGGCCGGTGATCTGGCCAAGCTTGGTGATGGAGGTGTTCCAGGCGACCGCGTTGGGATAGACCTCTGTCGGCACCAGATTGGGGACGATCGCATTCTGCGCCGGCTGGTAGAAGGCCCGGGCCGTGCCAAGCAGCAGCAGGATGGCATAGATCGGCCAGATGCGTGTCCAGTCGCCGAACAGGCTGAACGCGGCGAACAGAAGCGTGGCGACAAGCATCCCGACATAACAGATGCTGGTCACGACGCGGCGGTCGTTCCGATCGGCGACATACCCCGTCACCAGGGCGAAACCGAGCGAGGGCGCCAGGATGGCGAGGCCAATATAGGCCAGGTTCATCGGATCGCCGGTCAGGTCGTAGATCTGATAGGCCAGCGCCACCATGACCATGTTGAGCGACAGGGTGGCAAGCCCCTTGGCGACAATGAAGATGCTGAAATCCCGATGGCGGAAGGCAGCAAAGCCCTTCGACCCTTCCACGCCGGACACGGACGACGAAACAGGCGACGGCCCGGGTGGCGGGGGAGGGGAAGGACTTGTCAAGCCAGCCGACGCCCGACCAGCCGAAGCCCGACCAGCCGAAGCCCAAAGCCACGAACAGCGGAACCCGGTGCGCGCGCCAGCGCTTCAGGGAACCCCGGCGCTTCAGGGAACCATGGAGCGGGTGATGGGAATCGAACCCACGTATTCAGCTTGGGAAGCTGATGTTCTACCATTGAACTACACCCGCCCGTTCCGGTTCTGCGGCGCCATTTCTAGCGGGATTACCGTCCCGCCATCAAGGAAAACCGTTCCCTGATCCCCTGTCAGCCTCCGTGATGAAGACATTCCCGACTAAATCGCTTGACAAATCAGATGCGGGAATTGATTTCCCCCCCTGAAACTGTTATTAGCCCCGCCAGACCCGTTCGGGCGCGATCACCACGGGGGGGGGGCCGCGGGCGCCTGTTGCGGATATCCAGAGCGGAAATCCAGAGCGGAAATCCGGGGCGGATAATCCGGGCGGTCCCCATGGACATCCCGGTTACGACGCGAATCCCGACCAAGGCCGAGGGGCCCGACCAAGGGGGGGCAAGATGCTTCTGACAAAACACGCGGATTACGCGATCCGTCTTTTATTCTATCTCGCACGGGAACCCGGACACAAGGTTTCCATCGCCACCATCGCCGATCATTACGCGATTTCGCGCAATCACCTGATGAAGGTGTCGCAGAATCTGGCACGGCTTGGCTACATCATCGGCTATCGCGGCAAGGGCGGCGGGATCGCTCTGGCGCGGCCGGCCCGTGTGATCAACATCGGCACGCTTCTCGAACAGATCGAGCGGAATCTTCAGCCCGGCCAGGATTCGACCGATGCCTTCCTTCGCGCCTGCGAGGAAGCCCGCGCCGCCTATGTCGAAGCCCTGCGCGTCTATACCCTGGCCGATCTGATGGACTCCTCGCCTTCGGGAAATATCTCCCTCCTCGATACCGGCCCCTGTGGCCCCTCGCGCCACGCCCGGCCGACGGGATAAGCGCCGGTCTTGACCGCGCCTGCCCTGCGGCGTAAAGACCCGGACACACCGGGAACCGGCGCCGACCCTGCCGAGGCCCGTCAAGGGACAGGACAGACCGATGCCCCAGGATCGCCGCATGCCGCCCAGCACGCCCCCTGAAGGCGCGCCCCCACAAGCCCCGGACCCCTCGCGGCGCAAGCCCGATCTCTCGGCCCGTCGCCTGCGCACAAGGCTGGTGCGTGGCGGGCTCAACCGTTCCGATTTTCAGGAGACCAGCGAGGGGCTTTTCGCCACCTCCGGCTATATCTATACCAGCGCCGAGGAAGCCGAGGCCTCGTTCCAGGGAGCGTTGAAGGATCGCTTCATCTATTCGCGCTTCGCCAATCCCACCGTCGCCATGTTCGAGGAAAGGATGGCTCTGCTCGAAGGCCTTCCGGCCTGTCGGGCGACCGCCTCCGGCATGGCCGCGGTCTTCGCCTCCCTGATGTGCCTGGTGGAAAAGGGGGATCGGGTGGTGGCCTCGCGAGCCCTGTTCGGCTCGTGTCTCTATGTCGTCCAGGATCTTCTGCCACGCTACGGGGTGGAGGTGACCCTGGTGGACGGCACCCGCACCGAACAATGGGAACGCGCCCTCGCCCGCCCGGTGAAGGCGGTCTTCCTCGAGAGCCCTTCCAACCCAGGGCTGGAGGTGATCGACATCGCCGCGGTCGCCGAGATGACCCATGCTGCCGGGGGACGGCTGATCGTCGACAATGTCTTCGCCACCCCGATCCTTCAGAAACCGGCCACCCTTGGCGCCGATGTGATCGTCTATTCCGCGACCAAGCATATCGATGGCCAGGGCCGGGTTCTGGGCGGGGCGATCCTTGGCGATCCCGGCTACATGGAAGATCATCTGCGCATGTTCCTGCGCCATACCGGACCTTCGCTCAGCCCGTTCAATGCCTGGGTGCTGCTGAAAGGCCTTGAAACCCTTGATCTTCGTGTGCGTGCCATGGTGGACAACGCCGACAGGCTGGCGCACTGGCTGGCGGAACGCGGTGACCTTGCCAGTGTGGTCTATCCGGGGCTTGACAGCCATCCCCAAAACGCTCTGGTGAAGCGGCAGATGAGCGGCCCCGGCACACTGATCGGCATCGAACTGCCGGGCGGCAAGGCAGGGGCCTTCCGGTTCCTGAATGCCCTGGAGCTGTTCGATATCTCCAACAATCTCGGGGATGCGAAATCGCTGGTCACCCACCCGGCAACCACCACCCATCAGCGCCTCAGCGAAGAGGATCGCCAGGCGCTGGGAATCACGCCAGGATATGTTCGTCTTTCCATCGGGCTTGAGGATATCGACGATCTGATGGAGGATATCGACAGGGCCTTGTCCGCCTGCTGAGGCTCTGGCCCCGGGCCGGATGTCTTGCGCATCATTCGCGCCCCGTTGGCACCACCTTCATGCATCGCACCACCTTCATGCATCAAGGTCGGGCCCGGGCTCAAGGCGGCATTGCCGCAAGCAAGACGCCTTCCCCGCAAGGCACACAAGGCCATGGCACACGAGGCAGAGAAAAAGGCACAGACAACGATGTACACGGCCATCACCCGCTCGATCCGGATTTCCGTGGAACCGACCTATCTGGAGGACCAGTCCTTTCCCGCGCGCGGTCGCTATGTCTGGGCCTATTCGGTGCGGATCGAGAATCAGGGCCAGGAGACGGTGCAACTTCGGCGGCGCTACTGGCGAATCACCGATGGCCAGGGCCGGGTGCAGGAGGTGGAAGGCGAAGGCGTCGTGGGCGAACAACCCGTTCTCGCCCCCGGGGAGAGTTTCGAATACACCTCCGGCACGCCCCTGCCCACCCCATCGGGGATCATGGTCGGCCATTACATCATGCAACCCCGGGATGGGGACGCCTTCGAGGCCGCCGTCCCGGCCTTTTCCCTGGATTTGCCCGACGCCCGGCCTCTCTTGAACTGAGGAACCGAAAGACCCCGAAGGACGTCGCGCTGGCGTCGCATGATCCATGCCCCGGGGCACGGCGTAGAAGGTGCGAATGACTACCGGGAAACACCAAGCGGGAAAGACAAGGAGACATGCCGTGAAGACATCCATCGCCATCGCCAAGGAAAAACCCACGGCGCAACCCTCCGGCCGGCCGAGCCGGGACGAGGCGGAAGCCGCCGTAAGAACGCTGATTCGCTGGGCCGGGGACAATCCCGACCGCGAAGGGCTTCTGGGCACCCCGGAACGGGTGGTCCGCGCCTGGGAAGAGCTTTTCCGTGGCTACGCAGAGGATCCCAACGACATTCTCGCCCGCACCTTCGAGGAAATCGAAGGCTATGACGAAATGGTGGTGCTGAAGGATATCCGCTTCGAATCCCATTGCGAGCACCACATTCTGCCGATCATCGGCCGCGCCCACATCGCCTATCTTCCCGACCGCCGCGTGGTGGGCATTTCCAAGCTGGCCCGGCTGGTGGAAGCCTATGCGAAGCGGATGCAGATTCAGGAGAAGATGACCGCCCAGATCGCGGCGGCGGTGGATACCGTGCTCCAGCCCCTTGGCGTCGCCGTGGTGCTGGAGGCGGAACATCACTGCATGACCACCCGGGGTATCCACAAGCCGGGCACCAACATGGTGACCAGCAGGATGCTGGGCCAGTTCCGCACCGATCAGAAGACCCGCAGGGAATTTCTGGCGATGATCGGCAGTCCCGGCAACAGCTTCGTCGCCGGCTGAGATCCCGGGGGTCGAAATCCCCTTCCCGCACGGCCGTGCCCCGGCCGATTTTGAACTGGACAAGTCCGGAGCCTTGCGCCGAAGATCGCCGCAAACAGCCACCCCGGATCATCCGTGTTCGATTTTCGACCCATCGCCTTCATCCTCGGCATCCTTCTGATCGCTCTGGCCGCCGCCATGGCGATCCCCGCCCTTGCCGAACTGGTGGCCGGGCGTGACGACTGGAAGGTCTTTGCCGCCGCCGCCGCCGTTGCGATCTTCGTCGGTGTCGCGCTGATTCTGGGTACCCGCGCCCCCCAGACCCGGATCGGCATTCGCCAGGGATTCCTTCTGACCACCCTCAGCTGGCTGGTGCTGGCCGTGTTCGGTGCCTTGCCCTTCGCCTTTGCCGATCTCGGCCTGTCCTATACCGATGCGCTTTTCGAATCGGTGTCCGGAATCACCACCACCGGTTCGACGGTGATCCTGGGCCTCGACCATGCGCCTGCGGGAATCCTGCTCTGGCGTTCCCTTCTGCAATGGTTCGGCGGGATCGGCGTCATCGTCATGGCGATCGCCATTCTTCCCCAGCTCCAGATCGGCGGCATGCAGCTGTTCCGGATGGAATCCACCGATCAGTCCGACAAGGCCCTGCCCAGGGTGGCCCAGCTTTCCGCCGGAATCGCCATGATCTATCTGGGCCTGACCGGGCTTTGCGCGATTCTCTACTGGCTGGCCGGGATGGGCGGGTTCGATGCCGTGAACCATGCGATGACCACCATCGCCACCGGGGGATTTTCCACCCGCGATGCCTCCTTCGCCTATTTCGACAGCGCCTCGATCCACGCCATCGCCGTCGTCTTCATGCTGATCGGCTCGCTGCCCTTCGTGCTGCTGCTCTACGCCCTGCGCGGGAATGGCCGTCCCCTGCTGACAGATTCCCAGGTGCGCACCTTTCTTGCGATCGTTGCCACCGCCACCCTTCTGCTGATCGCGTGGCTGATGCAAGGCACCGGTGCCGGATTCGGCGAGGCTCTTCGCCTGAGCAGTTTCAACGCCGTCTCGATCATGACCGGAACCGGATACACCTCGGATGATTTCGGACTCTGGGGAACCTTCCCGCTGATCCTGCTGTTCTTCCTGATGTTCTTTGGCGGCTGTGCCGGCTCGACCTCCTGCGGCCTGAAAATCTTCCGGCTTCAGGTTCTCTACGCCAACACCGCAACCCAGATGCAACGGCTCGTGCAGCCTCATGGCGTGTTCATCGCCTATTTCAACCGCAAGCCCATACCCGACAGCGTGACCCAGTCGGTGCTCGGCTTCTTCTTCTTCTATGTGATGATCTTCGGCGCCCTGGCCGTGGGCCTTGGCCTGACCGGACTCGACTTCCTGACCGCGCTTTCGGGCGCTGCCACGGCCATCGCCAATGTCGGCCCGGGACTGGGCGAGACAATCGGCCCGAGCGGAAGCTTCCTGCCGCTTCCCGACCCCGCGAAATGGCTGCTTTGCGCCGCCATGCTTCTCGGCCGGCTTGAACTGATGACGATCCTGATCCTGTTCACGCCGGGGTTCTGGCGGCAGTAAGAGACCCGATCAGCGACGCTGAAGCCGGGCGCCCTCGGCCAGATGGGCCGACATGTGTTCGGCAATGGCCGATTCCAGACGTCGGTTGATCTCCATCATCATGGCTTCGGTCATCTCGTACCAGACTGCCTCACGGGCGGCCAGGGATGCCCCCTCCGCCATGGTTTGAGAGCGCTCCGCCTCGGCCCGGACAAAGGCGACTTCCAGTCCGCGCGGGTTGCGGATGGAAAGCAGCGCCGCCACCCGGCCGTTGTAGCGGGCGGCCTGATCGCGGCGGAACAGCCCGCGCACCCCCGCAGTGGTTTCCAGCGCCGTTTCGGTGATCGACGCATCGAGAATCACAAGCTCCGCCCAATGATCGCCACCGGCCGCGACCAGACGCTGCTCGCCCCAGCGGCGCAGCGCACCGTAGGGAGGAAGATCGAGACGATGCTCCACATGGGGAGCCTCCAGCGGGGGGATATAGCGGCTGGTGATCTCTACCCGTTCCACCCTGAGGGGAATCGGCGGCAGATGCGTGAAGGTCATTTCGGCAAAGGCCGGCCCGCGCGGCGGCGGCGCGGCGCAGCTCGCCAGTCCCAGCATCAGGGCGCAGAGGATGAGAGCCGGCGCCGAACGCCATGGAGTCAGCACGGACAGGGCCATCGGGATACGACGCCGCAGAACGGAGGTCGGAAACATGGGTGGGGCCTCCCGGGACGGTGCCGGAGGAATCAGGAAAGCCGGCACCGTGAAAACGGTGCCACTGTGAATCGGGAATGGGGCGAATTCAAGGCCGGGCCATTTCAGGATGCAGAACCGGCGCAGGCAGAAGCGAAGGAAAGGAAAGACGGGAAGGCCGCCGCGCCTTCAGGGATAGAGCGTCTCGAGGGCGATCACATAGGTTTCGCCGCAGAACTCGCAACGGGTCTCGACCTCCCCCGAGCGGGCCAGCGCCCTGATCTCGGCCTCGGGAAAGATGGCAAGGCTGCGCAGCACCCTTTCCCGCGAGCAGCGGCATCCTGCGGCCAGCCCCCTTGGCGCAAAGATCCGCATCCCCTGCTGGTGAAACAGGCGATAGAGAAGATCACGCGGCAGCAGCGAGGGATCGGTCAGCTCGCCCGGACGGGCCGTGCGGACAAGGGCGACCGTCTCATCCCAGGCGTCGTCGGCATTCCAGGGCCGGGTTTCGGCCAGTGGCCCTTCTCCCGGAAGTCTCTGGACCAGGATCGCTCCGGCGCTCCAGCAAGGGCCGGAGACGCCATCCAGCGCCGAGACAAGCACGACATCGAGCTGTTCCGACTGGCGAAAGAAATGATCGGTGCAGGCGGTCAGCGAGGCGCCTTCCAGCGGAACGATGCCCTGATGCCGCTCCCGCCCCTGTCCGGGATCGGCCGTGAACGACAGGGTTCCCCTGCCCAGAAGCGCCGACAGAGGCATGGATTCCAGAGGAGCAATCGCCGCAAGGGCTTCGGCATCGAACCGGGCATAGCCCCGCAAGGCGCCGTTTTCCGCCTGATCGGCCACCACCAGCCCGACGGGACCATCCCCGCTGGCCTGAAGGGTGAAGATGCCGTCATGTTTCAGGGTGCTGGCGAGAAGCGCGGTCAGCACCACGGCCTCGCCCAGCAGGGCGGCCACCGGGGCGGGATAGCCGTGTCGCCCCAGAATCTCGTCCAGCACGGGGCCAAGACGCACCAGCCGCCCGGACAGGCCAAGGCCTTCCGCCTGCCCCGCGCCTTCCACCTGAAAGGGCTGGATCAGATCGGTGGCAACCGTCCGGCCCTGTGTCATGGCTTCCCGTCGTCGCCCGAAAGACACCAGTGCAGAATTCCCTTCTGGGCATGAAGCCGGTTCTCGGCCTCGTCCCAGACCGCCGAGCGAGGCCCGTCGATCACCTCGGCCGCCACCTCGTAGGCGCGGTTCGCCGGCAGGCAATGCATGAAGATTGCCTCCTTCCCGGCACGCGCCATCAGGGCTTCGTCCACCCGATAGGGCGAAAGGGCCTTGATGCAGTCTTCCCGGCTCTGCCCCTCCTCGCGCCCGTGACCCATGGACATCCAGGTATCCGTGACCACGCAATCGGCACCCTGCACCGCCTGTTGCGGATCGTCGGTGAGAAGAATCTCGGCCCCCGCCTTCCGTGCCGCGGCGATCAGGGTTTCATCGGGCGCGAACCCTTCCGGGCTTGCGATCCTGAGGGCGAAACCGAAGGGCGCGGCAGCGTGGATCCAGGAAGCGGCCACATTGTTGCCATCGCCGACCCAGGCGATGGTGCGGCCCCGGATCGATCCCTTCCATTCCTCGAAGGTCATGATATCGGCCATGATCTGGCAGGGATGCGAGCGATCCGTCAGGCCATTGATCACCGGCACCCCGGCATGGGCCGCCATGTCCAGCAGATGCGCCTCACGCAGTGAGCGCAGCATGATCGCATCGGCATAGCGCGAAAGAACCCGCGCCGTGTCGGCAATGGTTTCCCCACGGCCGAGCTGTGATCCCTGGCTGTCGAGAATCGTGACCCGGCCCCCCATCTGTCCCATGCCCACCTCGAAGGAGACACGGGTGCGGGTGGAGGGCTTCTCGAACACCATGGCGAGGGTGCGTCCTGCGCAGGGGGTCGTGCCGCCAGGCATGGCCTCGCCACGCTTGTAGGCAAGACCAAGATCGAGAATCCCGCGCAGCACCGCCGGATCGAAGGCATCGAGATCGAGAAAATGCCGGAGCCCGGACGAAGGCTCGACCGAATCCGGTTCCGGCCTCGCCGCAGACCGGGCCTCGCCAGCGGCGGTCATGCCCCCGCTCCCAGCTGTCGACAGCAGCCGTCGATGATGGACAGGGCTTCATCCACATGAGAGGACTCGATGATCAAGGGCGGAAGAAGCCGGATCACATTGCCGCCCGCCCCCACCGACAACAGGCCATGATCCCGCAGAAGGCCGATCAGCGGCCTGGGATCGGCGTGACAGACAAGGCCAAGGATCAGACCCTGGCCACGGGCTTCCACCAGGTGCTGCGGGTGGGAACGGACAAGATCTTCAAGGCCCGAAAGCAGGGTGGCGCCGATGGTCCGCACCCGTTCCAGAAAGGCAGGTTCGGCCACCACATCCATCACGGCATTGGCGACCGCCATGGCCAGGGGATTTCCGCCATAGGTCGACCCGTGGGACCCTGCGACCATGCCGATCGCCGCCCGTTCCGTGGCAAGACAGGCGCCGACCGGAAAACCGCCGCCGATACCCTTGGCGATGGCCATGATGTCCGGGGTGATCCCGGCATGCTCATGGGCGAAAAGCCGCCCCGAACGGCCCATGCCGCATTGCACCTCATCCAGGAAGAGCAGCAGGCCCCGTTTGTCGGCGATCGCCCGCAGCCCGCGCAGGAAGACAGGATCCGCAGGCCGGATCCCCCCTTCACCCTGGATCGGCTCGATCAGGATGGCCGCCGTTTCGTCGCCGATGGCGGCCTCGACCGCATCAAGATCGCCGAAAGGCACATGATCGAATCCCTCCACCGCCGGGGCGAAGCCCTGCAACAGCTTGCTCTGCCCGCCGGCGGCGATGGTGGCAAGAGTTCTTCCATGAAAGGCATTCTCGGCGCAGATGATGCGATAGCGTTCCGGCTGGCCGACGGCATCGAAATGGGCGCGCACGGTCTTGATTCCGCATTCCACCGCCTCGGCGCCGGAATTGCCGAAGAACACGGTATCGGCAAAGGTGGCGGCCTTCAGCCGTTCGGCAAGGCGTTCCTGGCCCGGAATCCGGAACATGTTCGAGGTATGCCACAGTTTCTCGCCCTGGCTCTTGAGGGCGGCGACCAGATGCGGGTGGGCATGGCCCAGCACGGTGACGGCGATCCCGGAAGCGAAATCGAGGTAGCGCTTTCCCTCGGCGGTGAAGAGATACGGCCCTTCGCCGCGCTCGAAGGCAAGATCCGCCCGCGCATAGGTCGGCATGACGGCTGGAATCACCGATGGTCTCCCTTCCACGGCTGGCACCCTGAGGAAGCCTTGCCCGCGATCCCTGCGGGGGGGCCAGCACAACGCGAAACGGCCCCGTGCGGGGCCGGTTTCGGCAGAAAAAGGCGGAGTATCCACAGGCCGGCCTGTCCTGTCAACTGGCGGCGCGGAGGGGCGGGCCTGGCGGGAACGGGCGCAACAAGGCCACGAAGGCCCTGAACGGCGGTCACGACTGAAGGCGATACCCTGCCCGGAACAGCGCCCAGCACAGAACCCCGAGAAGAAGATTGCCGACAATCATCACCGCATAGCCGATGAAGAGCGGGGCTTCGGACACGCCGACCATGCCATAGCGCAGGCCATCGATCATGTAGAAGAAGGGATCGAGCCGGGCCGCCGTGTACCAGAGGCCGGGCAGGCGCTCGATCGAATAGAAGGTGCCCGAAAGAAAGGCCAGCGGCGTGATCACGAAATTGGACAACAGGGCCGATTGCTCGTGCTTTTCCGCCCAGATTCCCCCGACGATCCCGAGCAGGGACAGCATCAGCGAGGCGGAAACGGCATAGAACAGCACATGCCCCAGGCTGTGGATGGTCAGCGGCACGAACAGCCACATGGACAGCCCGACCGCCAGCCCCACCGCCAGACCACGGCAGAGCCCGCCCACCGCATAGCCGATGGTCAGTTCCAGGGGCGACAGGGGGGCCATCAGCACATCGACGATATTGCCCTGCATCTTCGCCATCACCAGAGAGCTTGCGGTGTTGGCGAAGGCATTCTGGATCATCGACATCATGATCAGCCCGGGAGCGAGGAACATCATGAAGGGAATCCCCGACACCTCCCCCACGGCCCGGCCAAGCGCCAGCGAGAAGATGGCGAGGAAAAGCAGGGCCGTCACCACCGGCGCAAAGACCGTCTGGACGGAAACGGCAAGAAACCGCAACACCTCGCGAAGGATGAAGGTGGCAAGCCCGATCCCGTTGAAAGATCCCATGGCCCGGGGACGCAGGATATCCGGCGACCGGGAATCCACGGCAGAGGAGCCCCGGGACGGCGCAGTTCCGGAAAGGGAATCCTTGGCAAGGGGATCCTGGGTCAGGGAATCCATGGCGGGCACCGGCTTTCGTGTGGGAACGGGGCGTGACGGAACGAATCGCAGGACGACGAGAAACGGGACAGGAATGCACGGGACAGGCGTGTACAGGGCAACAAGGCAGGGAACCAGGGCATGCCGGATCGGGTGACAGCGGGGCCCGCGCCTGCGATGCTCCCCTGCCCATCGCCTTCCCCGATCCGCATGGCGAGGGATGACGCCCCCCGGAAGGGACCGGGCCGGGGCAAGTCCGGAGCGATTATGGACGACAGCGACGGAAGAAAAAAGGCACAAACCCGTTTCCGGGCCCCGAAGCGCATCACGCCGGCCTATCTGGATGCCGTGGCGCTCTGGTATCTCGGCCGTCACGCGGCCACCGCACGAAGCCTGGAACAGGTGCTGATGCGCCGGGTGCTGCGAAGCAGCCGCCACCACGGCGACCCTCCGGAAGAGGGGGCCGCCATGATCGAAGCCCTGATCGCCCGCTACAGACGCGCCGGGCTGATCGACGATGCCGCCTTTGCCGAAGCCCGTGTCCAGAGCCTGTTCCGGCAGGGTCTGCCGCAGCGCGCCATTGTCGCCCGGCTGAAGGCCAGGGGTGTTGCCCCCGAACTGATCGACCAGGCCCTTGCCCGTCTTCACGAGGATCTGGGACTTGACGGGTCAACCGAGGCCGAATGGCTTGCCGCACGGCGCTATGCCGAACGGCGCAGGCTCGGGCCATGGCGCAAGAACCCGTCCCGGCCCCTAGAAGAGGCACAGGAAGCGGTTCGTGATCGGCACCGGCGCGATCTGGCGGCCATGGCCCGGGCCGGCTTTTCGCTGTCCGTGGCCCGCGCCATCCTCAAACGGGGGAGCGAGGACGACGAGGCTTTCTAGGCCCGCGCGAACGGCCGGAAGACCCCTGCACCCCGGGCCCTGCTGCGGCCGCCGACGGCGCGGGCCGGGCGGGCGCAGGATCGTCGCCTGCATCGCGCCACCGGAGCGGAGGGGCCTGACCCTCGCGATCCTCGCCGAAATACAGGGTGCGATGCGGAAAGGGAATCTCGATCCCTTCGGCATCGAATCGGGCCTTCATGCGGCGGTTGAATTCCCGGCCCACCGCCCATTGCCTGCCCGGGCTGGTTTTCAGCCGGGCGCGGATGATCAGCGCCGAATCGGCAAACTCCTGAAGGCCGAGCACCTCGATCGGCTCGAGAATATCGACGGAGAAGACCTCGTCGGACCGCAGATCCTCGCCGATATCCCGCAACACTTCCATCACATGATCGACATTTTCGCGGTAGGCGACGCCGATGTTCATGGTGTGATAGGCGAAGTCTCTGGTCAGGTTCAGGGCAGTCCGGACCTCCGAGAACGGCAGGGTGTGAACCGCGCCGTTCAGATCGCGCAGCCGCACGGTGCGGATCGAGATCTCCTCCACCACCCCGACATGGTCGGGCCCGAGCCGCACCACATCGCCGACC
>JBJHAU010000011.1:0-19711 GCA_050480665.1 Alphaproteobacteria bacterium
GGCCATCCCCGCCGGATCGGGACGGTTCGGGCCCGGGACGGCAACGCCGGAAAATGGCCGCCTGCCCGGCGACTTGCCTGATGAAAGGCGCCAATTCATACTCTCCCTCTCGGGGGAGAGCAAGTCCACGCCGCCCCCGGCTTCGTAGAACAGATCGATGCCAGCGATGTCCGCGCGCTCGACCGGCGGAAAACAAGGATGACCCCTGAACCGGATCCCGCCCCGTTTCGGAACCGCCCTTTTTTCGAGGATGCCATGAGCCGCGAGCAAGCCCCTGACAACGCCAGAGCCCGCCATTCCGATACCGGGAATGGGGGGCCTGAGAACATCGACCCCGAAGACATCGCCCGGTTCGAATCGATGGCTGCGCGCTGGTGGGATCCCGAAGGCCCCTTCCGTCCCCTGCACCGCTTCAACCCCGCCCGCCTGACGGTGATCCGTGATCGTCTGGCCGCGCGTTTCGACCGCGATCCGCACAGGCCTCGCTGTCTCGAAGGCGTGCGGCTTCTCGATATCGGCACCGGCGGCGGGCTGATCGCCGAGCCTCTCGCCCGGCTTGGTGCCGAGGTGACGGGAATCGACCCAGCCGAGGGAAACATCGCCGCCGCGCGCCATCATGCGGGCGAACAGGGTCTTGCCATCACCTACCGGGTCTGCACGGCGGAAACCCTTGTGGCCGAGGGGCGAACCTATGACGCGGTGCTGGCGCTCGAAGTGGTGGAACACGTTCCCGACCCTGCCGCCTTCCTGCAAACAGCGGCGCAGCTTGTCGCCCCTTCAGGCCTGCTGATCGCCGCCACCCTGAACCGGACGTTCAGGGCCTTCCTTCTCGCGATTGTCGGGGCGGAATATGTTCTGGGCTGGCTGCCGCGCGGCACCCATGACTGGAACCGCTTCCTGACCCCGCACGAACTGGCCCGGATGCTGAAGGCCGCCGGGCTTACGCCCGGCACGGCCGAAGGGCTGTCCTACAATCCCCTGACCTCCGGCCATGCCGGGGGCTGGTCGGTGGGGCGGGATCTCGGGGTGAACTACATGCTGGCCGCAACCCGCGACGGGTGACGGGTGACAGGTGGCAGGTGACAATCGCCGATCCCGGTCGGGACGGAGGCAGAACAGGCTGGCCGCATGACGGAAGGCCGGTGTCCGCAGGTTGGTGTCAGGAGGCCGGTGTCAGGAGGCCGGGGCGGCGCGCGCGGACCGGAGCATCGCCATCAGGCTCTCGTTATGATCCATCGCCTGCCACTGGGTGACCTCAAGGGTTCGCTCGACCAGGGAAATGGTGCGCTTGAAGTTGTTTTCCAGCTGGAACTCTTCCGCCTCGCCGAGAAACCAGGTGAAGCGGAGAAGGCCATCGCCAACCTCGGCCTGGGGCTGATGCGCCGAATAGATGGTCGGGGTGTGGGTGAACAGGCGGGGATCGCCGCTGTAGGGAACGGCGATGGTGATCGCCTTGTAGGTCGCACGGTCGGCTTCGGGCACGGCGATGGCCTCGGCCTCCTCGTCGGTCAGCGGCCGCTCTTCGGCAAAATAGGCGCGATCCACATGCATCTTGGTATCGGCGACGCGGAACCGGTCGAACAGGGCCTTGAGATCCTCCGCCCCTTCGCGGGCGGCCGTTCTGGCCTCCTCCCGCTGGGCGGAGAGGGCCTCGGCCAGAACCTCGCCGGAAAACAGGTAGGGACCAACGGTGAACATGCGTGAACCTTTCCGAACCGGACCAAAGACGCCCTGACCACCACGAAGACGCCCAAACCACAAAGACGCCATAACCGATATCTGCCGATACTTGCGAAACGGCCAACGGGCCCGGCGCGGACAGGGCGCGAACCCCCGGCCCCTGGCCGGTCTCAGGCGTCGGGGTCCGGCAGCTTCGGCAGGGTGGCGAAGGGAATGCCTTCCTCCGCCAGGGCGGTGGCCTCATCGGCGCTGGCCTCGCCATGAATACCACGGGCCTCGACTTCGCCGTAATGAATCCTTCGAGCTTCCTCGGCAAAGCGCGGGCCCACATCCTCACAGGTTTCCCGGATTTTGCGATGCAGGGTCGAAAGCGCCATATAGGCCTCCCGCGCGCGCTGCAACTCGGGCGGAATCGGCGCCTCGCCCTTACGGGTGCCTGCCAGACGTGGCGCTGCGGGAACGCGCTCGATCTTCCTGTCGCCGCAAACCGGGCATTCCACCTTGCGGCCACGCTTCTGGCTCGCGAAGGCCTTGGCATCCTTGAACCAGGCTTCGAACAGATGCCCGGACGCGCAACGAAGATTGTAGACGATCATCCCTTGCCCTTAATCATGCCTTGTCATCGTGACTTGTCATCATGACTTGCCCTTGCGACTTCGCCCCATGACCCTGTTCATGACCCTGTCCATGACGCTCTCGCTGACCCTATCAGTTTTGCCGGGCTTCGGGGACGAATTTTCGACCGCTCTGCCATGATGGTTCCTTTCCCATCATGATGCCTCTGATCGCGAATCCCTTGGAATTCCAGGGGGCTTCTTCGGGCCGCCATGCCATGGGGGCGAAGGATCGCGCGATCCGCTCCCTTGCCCCATGCGTCCCGGCAGAAAGCCGGCAGAAAGGCGGCCAACAGGCGGCAGATAAGCATCCCGGGCGGAAATGCAAGCCGGGCCCGGGCCCCTTCAGAGGTTTGCGCCCGGCGCCGGAACGGGCGCCGCATAGGCGCGATCATGGGCAAGGGAAGGAATCTGCCGCCGCGCCCTGGTGACGGCGTCGGGATCAAGGGTCGCGGCGACCACCCCCGGGGTCTCGTCCGCCTCGGCCAGAATCGTCCCCCAGGGATCGACAATCAGCGCATGGCCGTAGGTCTGGCGCCCGCCCGGATGTGCGCCGCATTGCGCCGGGGCGATGATGAAACAGCCGGTTTCTATGGCGCGGGCGCGCAACAGGACATGCCAGTGGGCGGCGCCCGTCATGCGGGTGAAGGCAGAAGGTACGGCGATCATCCGGCAGCCCGCCCGGGCAAGGCTGCGATACAGGCCGGGAAAACGCAGATCGTAACAGATGGTGAGGCCCATCGGTCCGAACGGGGTCTCGGCCAGAACCGCCGTCGAACCGGGGCGATAGGTTGCCGATTCCCGATAGGTTCCCCCGCCGCCAAGGCGCACATCGAACATGTGGATCTTGTCGTAGCGCGCCCGGATGACGCCCTCGCCATCGATCAGGATGCTGCGGTTGACGATCCGATGATCCTCGCTGTCCTGCCCCTCTTCGGGCTCGGGGAGGATCGGCAGCGAGCCCACGAGAAGCCAGCGGCCAAGCCCGGCCGCAAGCTCGCGAAAGACGGCAAGGGGGCGGCTTTCCGCCTCGCGCCTTGCGGCGGAACGCGCCGCCTCGCCCGTGGCCGCCATCAGCGCCACGCATTCGGGAAGGGCGATGAGCGACGCCCCCTCCGCCGCCGCTCGGGAGACGAGCAGCCGTGCCGCTTCAAGATTGTCGGCGATCCCCTCCGTGGCATTGACCTGCACGCAGGCAACGCGGAACGGGGTGGCCTCAGCCGCCGGAGGAATCATCGCCGGAGGGCGTCAGACCGAGCAGGGCATCGAGCCGGCCCTGACGATCGAGGGCATGAAGTTCGTCGCAGCCCCCGATCGGGCGGCCATCGATGAAGATCTGCGGCACCGTGCGTCCGCCGCCGCGTTCCTGCATCTCGCGGCGAAGCCCGGCAGAAGCATCCACATCATATTCGGTCCAGGGGATTCCCTTCCTGCCGAGCAGGGCCTTGGCCCGATGACAGAAACCGCACCACATGGATGCGTAGATCTCGACCGTCGCCATCACCACCCTCTGATCATTTCATGCCACCGTGAAGATCACGACACCGTACAGGAAACCGCCGATCTGGCCAGCCGCCAAACGCGGCGGGGGCGCGGGATCGCGAGATCGACGGCGCATCGAGAGGGCAGGATAGACGGGACGGGCCCTGTCGTCATCGTCGTCATCGTCGTCATCGTCGTCGTCCCCGGGACCATCCCCGAACCGCACCGCGCGCGGTTGCAGGGTCATTCCTCACCGATCGGCACCATCGCCAGGGTCAGCACATCGACATCGGCCCCGGCCCGTTGCAGAACCCGGCCACAAGCCCGCAAGGTGGCGCCGGTGGTCATCACATCATCGACCAGAAGAACGCGACGGCCTTCCACTATTCCCGCATGAACGGGGTTGAGCATGAACGCGCCCGCCACATTGGCCAGCCTCTGCCTGCGGCGCAGACGGCCTTGCGGAGGCGTGGCCCGGCGGCGCAGCAGAAGATCGGGCACGAAGCCGCAGCCGGCATGGCGGGCCAGCCCCGAAGCCAGCAGCGCCGCCTGGTTGTAGCGACGGGCAAACAGGCGGCGACGATGCAGCGGCACGGGGGCGATCATGTCGGCCTCGGCCAGCAGGGCCCCGCCCGCCGCCGCCATCATCCGGACGAAGAAGGGCGCCGCATCGGTGCGGTCATGATGCTTGAAGGCAAGGATCATGCCCCGGCTTGCCGTATCGTAGCGCAGCACGGCACGCGCCCGGTCCCAGGGCGGGGGATCGCGATGGCAGGAACCGCACAGGGCCTCTGCCGGGGCGGGGATGGTTCCCGTCGTGGAAAGGGCAAAGGGCGTGCCGCAGCGATGGCATTGCGGCGGGGCGATGAAGCCCATTCCTTCCCAGCAGGAGGGGCACAACCCGCCCTCGCCGCCCACCTGAATGCCACAGGCCGGGCACAGGCGGGGCAGAAGGGCATCGAGCACACGGCCCAGGGTCGAGGGAAGCCATGCCAGCCCCGCAGGCCTCTTTCGATGATGGCCGGGGCCGGTGCGGGTGGGCACCCCGTGCCCTTCGGGCCGGGCGGCGGACCCGGAAGGAAAAGACGGAAAAAGGAAGGAAGGCCGAACCATGGCCCATGATGGCCGGGCCGGGCCCCTGCCTGTCAAGCGGGCTTTTCCGGCTCGCAAGGGCATGGCATACAGGAACGATGGCAGAGCCAACGCCTCTTGATCGGTCTTCCGATCCCTCCTCTCCCTCCGCGCCTTTCGATCGCCGGGCGCTGCGCGCCCATCGCGACCGGGCCGCCCTGACCTTCCGGGATACGGATTACCTGTTTCAGGAAGGGGCCGATCGCCTTTGCGAACGGCTGGAGGGGTTTGCCCGAAGCTTCCCGAGAATTCTCGATCTCGGCTGCCATGATGGCCGCCTCGCGGCACGGCTTCAGGCAAACCCCGGCTGCGAAGGGGTGATCGCCGCCGATCTTTCCCCGAAGATGGCCCGAAGCGCAGCCGCCTCCGGTGTGACGGCCCTCTGCGCCGACGAGGAGGCCCTGCCCTTCCCCGAAGCCTCCTTCGATGCCGTGGTCAGCAACCTCAGCCTGCATTGGGTGAACGATCTGCCCGGTGCCCTGGTGCAGATCCGCCGGATCCTGAAGCCCGACGGATTGTTTCTGGCGGTCCTGTTCGGCGGCAACACCCTTGCCGGGCTGCGCGAAGCCTGGCTCGACGCCGAGCTGGCGCTGGAAAATGGCGCCGGGCCTCATGTCTCTCCCTTTCTCGACGTGCGCGACGGGGGCGATCTTCTGTCGCGCGCCGGCTTCGCCCTTCCTGTTGCCGATCGCGAGGCCATCACTGTCAGCTACCCCGATCCCTTGCGTCTGATGGCCGAACTGCGCGCCATGGGCGAAGCCAACGCCGTGGCCCTTCGGCGAAAAGGCCTGACCCGCCGCGAAACCTTCGCCGAAGTGCTTCGGCGCTACCCCCGCGATCCGGACGGACGCATCAGCGCCTGCTTCGATCTGGTCTGGCTGACCGCCTGGGCACCGGGGCCGGGTCAGCAGAAACCCCTGCGCCCGGGCAGCGCCGCCGCACGCCTGGCGGAAGCCCTGGACAGCCGGGAAATACCGACTGGCGAGCGCCCTGCCCTTCGCCCTTGAACCGCTTTACCCGGACAACGGCATGGCCTAGCCTTGAAAGGGCGGCGGCGGCCCGGAGAGGGCCATGGCGGCAGCGGCACGGAGCCCCTTCACAACCCGGGGAGGACGGGATCATGAAAACGCACCGGAGCCTTGGAAACCCCTGTCTTTCGTTTGCGCTCGCGGGGCTGATCACCGCTCTTGGCACAGGGGCGCAAGCCGGGGCAGGCGAATCCCGCGAGGGCGAACGCCTCGCCAGACAATGGTGCACGGCCTGCCATCTGGTGAACGGGGGCATCCCGGCGACAGATGCCGCACCCCCCTTCGCGACGCTGGCTGCGGATCCGACCCGCACCGAATCCTACCTGCGGGCCTGGATCAGCCAGCCGCACCCGCCGATGCCCGATTTTTCCATGACCCGGCGCGAGGTGGATGATCTTCTCGCCTACATCGCCACCCTGGCCCCCGCCCCCGACACCCTGCGCTGACCTTCGTTCCCCGAGCTTTGGCGCCGCCTTCCCTTCGTCCCTGCCTTCCCTTCATGCCTGAAGGTCGCGCAAGGCCGCGATCAGCGGAGCATCGGCGGGCGGCATGGCCAGGCCGAGCAACCGGTTCGGAAAGACCCAGCGCAGGCTCTGCCCCTCGCGCGGGACGGGCAGGCCTTCCCACTTGCGGCACTGGAACAGCGGCATCAGCAGATGAAACGTCTCATAGGCATGGGAGGCGAAGCTCAAGGGAAACAGGCAGGTTTCGCAAACCTCGATCCCCAGCTCCTCGGCCAGTTCACGCACCAGCGCCGCTTCGGGCGATTCACCCGGGGCCAGCTTGCCGCCGGGAAATTCCCAGAGTCCCGCCATCGGCTTGCCTTCCGGCCGCTGGCAGACCAGCACCCGGCCTTCGCCATCGATCAGCGCGGCGGCGGCGACCACCAGCAGGGGCAGGCCTTCAGCTTCGATAGTCGGCATTGATGGAAATGTAGCCATGGGTCAGATCGCAGGTCCAGACGGTGGCCCTGCCCCGGCCCGGTTTCAGCCCGACATCCACGGCAAGATCGATGTTCCGCCCCTTCATGTGGCGGGCCACCGGCTTTTCGTCATACCCGGACCGCCGGGCGCCGTTTTCGGTGATCTGGATGCCGCCGATCCGCACCTCGATCCGGTCGGGGCGGCACCGTTCCCCGGACTTGCCCACCGCCATGACGAGCCGGCCCCAGTTCGCATCCTCCCCCGCGATCGCCGTCTTGACCAGTGGCGAGTTGGCAATGGCCAGGGCAATGGTGCGGGCGGCCCGGTCATCGGCGGCGCCGGTGACGGTGACGGTGATGAACTTGCTGGCGCCCTCGCCATCACGCACCACCTGCTGGGCCAGATCGATCATCACCGCCTTCAGGGCGGCGCGGAACCCGTCGAGCCGGGAATCGCCGGCGCGGCGGATTTTCGGCTGATCCTTCACCTGCCCGGTGGCCGCAAGAAGCAGGGTATCGCTGGTCGACATGTCGGAATCGACGGTAATCGCGTTGAAGGAACAGGCGGTGGCCTCTTCCAGAAGGGCCTGAAGCACAGGGCCGGGAAGATCGGCATCGGTGAAGACATAGGCGAGCATGGTGGCCATGTTGGGGGCGATCATGCCCGATCCCTTGGCGATCCCGGCGATCCGCACGGTGGCGTCGCCGATACGGGCGCTGGCCCGCGCCCCCTTGGGAAAGGTGTCGGTGGTGCGGATCGCTTCCGCCGCCGCCTGCCAGGTTCCCGAAGCCCGCGCGGCGACAAGGCCGGGCAGGGCGGCGGTGATCCTGTCCACCGGCAGGGGTTCGCCGATCACACCGGTGGAAGAGACGAAGACCGTCCCGACGGGGCAGCCCAGCAGGCGCGCCACCCCGGACGCCATGGCGCGCACGTCGCGCGCGCCTGCACGGCCGGTGAACACATTGGCATTACCGGAATTGACGATGATCGCCCGGCCCTCGCCCGCAAGCAGGGCCTTGCGGCACCAGCGCACCGTGGCGCCTGCGGTGGACGAGGTGGTGAACACGCCGGCCACCTGACTGCCCGGCGCCAGGGTGGCGATCATCAGATCGGGCCGCCCGCTTTTCTTGATGCCGCAGGCGGTGGCGGCAATCTCGACGCCGGCGATCTTCGGCATGGCTGGAAAACGCTTCGGCGCAAGGGGCGAAAGGGGCGGCATGGGGGATCACACGAAAAATGGAGGGACGGACAAGGCCAGGGCCAGCGGCAGGAAGAACACCGACCGGCCGGGAGGAGGCAACGCCCGACAAGGGGCCGAAGCGTTGCAAGAGCATTAACCCAAGGCCCGGACCTTGCCAAGCCCTGCCGCGAGAAGAACGCCGGGAATGGCATCGGGGGTCTTTCCACAGCCCCCGCCCACCGCTCCCGCCCACACCCCCGAAGATTGACAGCCCCGAAGATTGACAGCGGCGGGAGGCGGCTCTATCTGTCATGGGCGCTGATGGGTGCCCATGGATGGCCATGAGGATGACCATGAGCGCCCACAGACACCGTGTCCGGCCCGGCCTGCATCCCCTTCGGGACTCTCCTGTTATGGCATGGCCCGCGGAAGGCCCAACGGAACCCGTCCCGCTTCACCGGAACCAGTCCCGTTTCACCGGAAACAGTCAAGGAATTCCATGCTTCAGGCCCTGACAAGACGGCTTTTCGGCCACCGCCGGGATCGCGAACTCAAGCTTTTTGCACCGAAGGTCGCGGCCATCAACGCCCTGGAGCCGGAACTGCAGGCCCTGTCGGACGAGGCGCTCGCCGGCCGCAGCGCCGCCCTGCGCGCCCGCCTCGAATCCGGCGCAAGCCTTGAGGACATCCTGGTCGATGCCTTCGCCACCGTGCGCGAGGCGGCGCGGCGGGTTCTCGGCCAGCGCCATTACGATGTCCAGCTGCTCGGCGGCATGGTGCTGAACTCCGGTTCGATTGCCGAAATGGCGACCGGCGAAGGCAAGACTTTGGCCGCGACCCTTCCCGTCTACCTGAATGCGCTGGGCGGCAAGGGTGTTCATGTGGTGACGGTCAACGAATATCTGGCGCGCCGCGATTCGGAATGGATGGGACGGATTTATCGCTTTCTCGGCCTCAGCGTCGGCTGCATCGTTCCAGGCCTCGACGATGCCGCCCGCCGCGCCGCCTACGAAGCCGATGTGACCTATGGCACCAACAACGAATTCGGCTTCGATTACCTGCGTGACAACATGAAGTTCACGCTGGAGGAAATGGTTCAGCGGCCCTTCAACTTCGCCATCGTCGACGAGGTCGACAGCATCCTGATCGACGAAGCCCGCACGCCGCTGATCATTTCCGGCCCGGTGGAAACCGCCAACGAACTCTACACCCGGATCGACGGCCTGATCCCGAAACTGGAACCCGGCGATTACGAGATGGATGAGAAGGCCAGGGCCGTCACCCTGACCGAATCCGGCAACGAACGGATGGAATCCCTGCTCCGCGAGGCAGGGCTTCTGACCGAAGGCGCGCTGTACGACATCGACAACATCACCCTTGTCCATCATGTCAACCAGTGCCTGCGTGCCCACAAGCTGTTCACCCGCGATCGCGACTACATCGTCAAGGATGGGCGGATTATCATCATCGACGAATTCACCGGCCGCATGATGGAAGGCCGCCGCTACTCGGACGGGCTGCACCAGGCGCTGGAAGCCAAGGAAGGCTGCAAGATCGAAAGCGAGAACCAGACCCTCGCCTCGATCACCTTCCAGAACTACTTCCGCATGTATCCCAAGCTTGCCGGCATGACCGGCACGGCCATGACCGAGGAATCCGAGTTTCTGGAAATCTATGGCCTCGGGGTGACCACGATTCCGACCAATGTTCCGGTCATCCGCGATGATCAGCAGGATCTGGTCTATCGCAGCGCCGACGAGAAATACGAGGCGATTCTCGAACAGATCGTCGAATGCCAGGAACGCCGCCAGCCCGTTCTTGTGGGAACCGTCTCCATCGAGAAGTCGGAGCGGATCGCCACGATGCTGAAGAACCGCAAGGTTCCCCACCAGGTGCTGAATGCCCGCTATCACGAGCAGGAAGCGACGATCATCGCCCAGGCCGGCCGGCCCGGCGCCGTCACCATCGCCACCAACATGGCCGGGCGCGGCACGGACATCCAGCTGGGCGGCAATCTGGACATGCGCCTTGCCATCGAACTTGAAGGCCTCACCGACGAAGCCGAACGGGAGCAAAAGAGCCGCGCCATCAAGGCCGAGATCGAAGCCGAACGGGCCGTGGCGGTGGAGGCGGGCGGGCTGTTCGTGATCGGCTCCGAGCGCCATGAATCCCGACGCATCGACAACCAGCTGCGCGGCCGTTCGGGACGCCAGGGTGATCCCGGGGCCTCGCGCTTCTTCCTGTCGCTGGAAGACGACCTCATGCGCATCTTCGGCTCGGAGCGGATGGATTCCGTGCTTCAGCGCCTCGGACTGGAAGAGGGTGAGGCGATCACCCATCCCTGGGTCACCAAGGCGCTCGAAAAGGCGCAGAAGAAGGTCGAGGCCCACAACTTCGATATCCGCAAGAACCTGCTGAAGTTCGACGATGTGATGAACGATCAGCGCAAGGTGATCTACGAACAGCGGATCGATCTGATGCGAAGCGAGACGGTGACCGACACCGTGGTCGACATGCGCCATCAGGTGATCGAGGACATGGTCTCGTCGGCCATTCCGCCCAAGGCCTACCCCGAACAATGGGACGTGCATCAGCTGCACGAGGAAAGCCTGCGCCTTCTGGGGCTCGATCTGCCCATCGCCGACTGGGCGAAGGAAGAAGGGATCGCCGATGAGGAAATCCTCGAACGGCTGAGCAGCGCCGCCGACCGCAAGATGGCGGAAAAGGCGGCAACCTACACCCCCGCAGTGATGCGAATGGTGGAAAAAAGCATCCTTCTTCAGATTCTCGACCAGACCTGGAAGGAACATCTGCTTCATCTCGATCATCTGCGCCAGGGAATCGGCCTTCGATCCTATGCCCAGCGCGATCCGCTGAACGAATACAAGACCGAGGCCTTCTCCCTGTTCGAGGCCATGCTGCACCGCCTGCGGGAGAACGTGACCCAGGTTCTGTGCCATGTGGAACTGCATTTCTCGCAGCCCGAAGAGGCCGCCACCGCCCTGAAGCCGCAGGCGCCGGCGGGCGGACAGCAGGCGAGCCATCCCGATCCCGGCACCGCTTCAGGGCAGGGGGCGGGAAGGGACGGGAAAGCCACGGCGATCGATCCCGGCGATCCCTCCACCTGGGGCAAGGTCAGCCGCAACGCGCCCTGTCCCTGTGGTTCGGGTCGCAAGTACAAGCATTGCCACGGCAAGCTCTAGTCCCGGCCTCCGGGGCCGCGTCGGCGCATCCGGGCGGGAGATCCGCACCATGAGCAACCTCGATTCCGGCGTGGTGGCCGATTTCGGCGACGAATGGGATGCCTACACCCAGGACGGTGTCGATCCCGAGGTGTTGCGCCAGGCCTTCGACCAGTATTTTCATCTTCTGCCTCCGGACACCATCGGCAAGAAGGCCAGTGGCTTCGACATGGGCTGCGGCAGCGGGCGCTGGGCCCGGTTCGTCGCGCCCGCCGTCGGCCGCCTGCATTGCATCGATCCCAGCGAGAAGGCGCTGGCGGTCGCCCGCGCCAAGCTGGCCGGGCAGGACAATGCCGTCTTTCATTGCGCCTCGGTGGATGCGGTGCCGCTGCCTGCGGCCTCTCAGGATTTCGGCTACTGCCTCGGGGTTCTGCACCACGTGCCCGATACCCCGGCCGGGATTCGCGCCTGTGCCCGCCTTCTGAAACCGGGCGCCCCGTTCCTGCTCTATCTCTATTACGATTTCGAGAACAGGCCGCTGGCCTTCCGCCTTGTCTGGAAACTCGCGGATGGGATCCGGCGCGGAATATGCCGCCTGCCCTTCGCGCTGAAGCGGCCGCTGACCGTGGCGATCGCGATCCTGATCTATGTGCCGCTGGCCTGGCTTGCCCGGGTTCTGGAACGGCTTGGCCGGAACGTCGACAACCTTCCGCTTTCGGATTATCGCAACAAGGACTTCTATTTCATGCGAACCGATGCGCTCGACCGTTTCGGCACCCGGCTTGAAAAACGGTTCAGCCGTGCCGCGATCACGGCGATGCTGGACGAGGCAGGCTTCGATGAAATCGTCTTTTCCGATCGCGCCCCGTTCTGGGTTTGCCGGGCGCGGCGGCGCCTTCAGGCAGGCGTGGACGCGAAGCGGTCCGGCGACGCCTAGAGGCGGCCTTCGCCACCACCGCCGCCGCCGCCAAGGCGGGCATGCAGGCCAGAGCCTGCCAGAAAGACATAATGGGTGCCAAGGTTCACCAGCACCACGCGGAACAGGTGAAAGGCCACCACCAGCGGCACGCCAAGCGCCAGCACCTCGGCCGTCAGCACCATTTCGGCAAACCCCCCGGGCGCGGTGCCGGTGATCAGGGTGCCCATGGGAAGCCCGGTCCACAAGGCCAGGCCGATGCCCACCGCAGCGGAAAGAACCAGCACGATCATCCCATTGACCAGAGCAAAGGGAATGAACAGCTTGTTCCGCGCGAGGAAGGCGCGTTCGAAGCGCACGCCCAGCACAAGACCGAACATCAGCTGTGCGAAATCGATCAGAAGCGAGGGTACCGCCGACAGCGTGACGCCGCCGACGGTCAGCCCGGCGGCAAGGAACAGCGGCAGCAGCAGGTAACTGTTCTGGACACCGAGCCGTTCCCCGACGGCCCCCACCGCCAGCGCCGCCAGAAGCCAGGGCACGAGCCTGACCATGTCGAGCGCGGCAACAGGCCTGAGGGCAAGATCGCCGCCGGACAGGCCGGTGAAGGTCAGGGCGAAGGGAATCACCAGAACCACGATGGCGATCCTCAGGCTGTGCGCCAGCGCCACCGGCGGAACCGAAGCGCCGTGGCGTTCCGCAAGCACCGCCATTTCCATGGCGCCGCCGGGAATCGAGGCGAAGAAGCAGGATCGGAAGGCAATCTTCGTGGTGCGGCTGAGCATCCATGCGCCAAGGCCACCGATCACGAAGGCGAGAGCGGTCGCCAGGGCGATCACCCCCAGCCAGTGCAGAAGCGCCGCCGCCACCGCCGGGGTGAAATACAGGCCGACGGCAGAGCCGAGAATGGTCTGGCCAAGCTGGCGCCCGAAAGGCACCGGAAAAAGCCGCATCCCGGCCATGCTGCACAGGGCGATGGCCACCATTGGCCCGATCATCCAGGGCAGCGGCGAGCCGATCCGCGCAAACAGCCAGCCGAAGGGGATCCCGATCGCCAGGGCCTTGAGCAGACCCGGAAGCCGGTCGCCGAGGGAAGGATTCGCATCCATGTCTATACAGATGGCAGGAATCTGCGCTAAAGCCTAGAGCCAAGGATCCCCGCCCGCCCCGCTTTCGCCTTCCCGCCGCGCCCCGTCCGAACAAACTCCGGCCCATCCGGCCGGAAGGCGCAGGCTTCTCGCGGCGAAGATCGGGACGATGCAAGAAACAGGGTTCGGCAGGGCAAGGCCAGACAGGGAGCGGAGACGTACGGGATGGAACGGCACTCGACAGGCGCGGGCGGGCCACGCCCCGGCCATAAATCCTTCCATGAATCGTTTCAGGAATCGTTTCAGGAATCCTTCCGTCAATCTTGCCGTGACTCCTGCCATGAACCCCTGAGTCGGATCACGGGGGACACGGGATGAGCGCGCCCGCCCCGGCGGATCGTTTTCCGCCGCGTCTTCAGCTTGTCATCTACGCCATTGCCTTCTTCGCCGGAAACGGCTTCATCATGGTCGGCGTGATCATGCCGCTCTGGGCGCTGGAGTTGACAGACTCCCTCCTGCTCATCGGGATCGTCATCTCCAGCCGTCAGCTTCTTGTGGTGTTCCTCGCGATTCATGGCGGCGCCCTGATCGACCGTTTCGGCCCGCGGCGGGTTCTTGTCTCGCTTGCCCTGGCCGGGGCCGTACTGACCCTGCTGTTTCCGGTTCTTCCCTTTCTCTGGGCGGTCATCCTTCTGCAGATGCTGACCGGCATCGCCGAAAGCGTGGGCTGGATCGGCGCCCAGGCCCTTGTCGGAAGCCATCTCAAGGGCAACCCGGTGATGGCTGGACGGATGACCGCTGTCACCCGGATCGGCGGCTTCTTCGGGCCATGGCTGATCGGGCTTTCCTGGCAGTATGGCGGGCCGGAAGGCGCCTTTCTCATGCTGGCGGCATGGACCGCCTGTGGAGCCCTGGCGGCGCTGGGCCTTCCCGCCGATCCGGGCACGATCCCGCGCCCCGGGCGCAGGATATCGTCCGGCCATGGCGCATCCATCCCGGCCGCCGAGGTGGCGGAAATCCCCGCCGCCGGGCCCGTGGCAGAACCCGGCCGACGCAAGGCGGATGTGCTGCCGCGCCTTTCCGATTATGCCGCCACCTTGCGCACCTTCCTGATCCCGGCCGTTGCCCTGGTGATGGCTGTCACCTTCATCCGCCAGACAGGATCCGGGGTGCAATCCTCCTTCTACGGCGTGTGGCTGAAGGAATCGGGTATCAGCGCCGGCACCATCGGCCTTCTGTTCGGGATCGCCAATGCCGCCTCGGCCGCCGCCGCCCTGACCATCGGCCCGCTGACCCGGCTGTTCGCCGATTACCTGCTGCTCATCGGAGTGACCGTCATCGCCATTCTGGCGATTGCCCTGACACCGGCGCTCGACGGCTTCCTGCTGCTGGCGGTGGCCATCGCCATCCGCGGCTGCGGCCAGGGCCTGAACCTGCCCTTGATGCTGAGCATTTCCTCGCGCGCCGTGGGGCCGGAACTTCAGGGCCGGATCGTCGCCCTGCGGCACACCTTCAACCGCCTTGGCGGGGCTCTCGTTCCCTTCCTGATGGGCGCCGTCGCCGAAGTGGTCGGTCTCGAAAATGCCTTCTACCTGATCGGGATTCTCGGCGCCGCCCTGCTCATCGGCCTTGGCCTGTGGGCCTCGCGCGCCCCCGCCTTCCGGGATCGCAAGCCGGGTCGCCTTTCATAGGTCTTGTCATAGGCCTTGACGGCGCGCTCTCAAGGCGGCAAACCGGCGCGGAAGGAAGGGGGGCCACGAATGGCAGAACGCATCAGGATTCTGGTCACCGGCGGTGCCGGCTATATCGGAAGCCACGCCTGCAAGGCCCTGGCCCGCGCCGGACACCTGCCCATCACCTTCGACAATCTGGATCGCGGCCATGCCGAATTCGTTCGCTGGGGGCCGCTCGAAATCGGCGACCTGACCGACAGGGCGCGGCTCGACGAGGTGATGGCCACCCACCGCCCCCGGGCGGTGATGCATTTCGCCGCCCTGGCCTATGTCGGGGAATCGGTGACCGATCCGGGGCTGTATTACCGCAACAATCTGGTCGGCAGCCTGAACCTGATCGACGCCGCCCGCGCCGGCGGCGGGCTGCCGCTGGTGTTTTCCAGCACCTGCGCCACCTATGGCCCGCCCCGCGCCATGCCGATGGCGGAATCCCATCCCCAGGCGCCGATCAACCCCTATGGGGCGAGCAAGCTCATGGTGGAACAGATCCTGAAGGATTACCGCCGCGCCTACGGTCTGCGCTCGATCAGCCTGCGCTACTTCAATGCCGCCGGCGCCGATCCGGAGGGCGAGATCGGCGAACGCCACGATCCGGAAACCCACCTGATTCCGCTGATCCTCGATGTCGCCCTCGGCCGCCGCGAGGCACTGACCATCCATGGCACCGATTACGAAACCCCGGACGGCACCTGCATCCGCGACTATATCCATGTTGCCGATCTGGCCGAGGCCCACGGCCTGGCCCTTGATCGTCTGCTTGAAGGGGGGGAAGGCGGCGCCTTCAATCTGGGCACCGGCGAAGGCCACTCGGTTCTGCGGGTGATCGATACGGCCCGGCGCATCACCGGCCATGCCATTCCCACCCGGCCCGGCCCGCGCCGCGACGGCGATCCGCCGCGCCTGATCGCCGATCCCGCCCTGGCCCGGCGCGAGCTCGGCTGGACACCCTCGCGGCCTTCGCTGGAAGCCCAGATCGGCGATGCCTGGGCCTGGCATCGCAAGGGCCCTTAGGCATGACCCGCCCGCGCCGCGCCGAAGGCTTCGAAGCCCGAAGGCCCCGTGCGCAGGCCTCTCGCCCCGCGCCGGGGCGTTTCGGCCCCGGTTCCGGCTAGCCGCCCGGCTTCAGGGATTTCAGCAACCGTTCGGCCTGCTTGTAGGGGTTGGGCCAGGGAAGATCGAAGCCCTGCTCGAAGGCGGCGTGGCGCACGAAGAACGGATCGACAAGATGCCATTTGCCGATCACGCAAAGATCGGCCCGGCCTTCGGCAAGGATGGCGTTGGCATCCTGATGGCTTCGAATGTTGCCGACAGTCATGGTCGGACCGCCGGTCGCCTTGCGGATCGCCTCGGAAAACGGCGTCTGGAACAGCCCCTTCATCTCGGGTCGGCGTTCCCCGGTGACATTTCCCGACGAGACATCGATCACATCGACCCCGGCCTCGAACAGCATCCGCGCCATGGCGATGCCATCCTCGATGGTGTTGCCCCCCTCTTCCCAGTCGATTGCCGAAATCCGGACCGAGATGGGCTTTTCGTTCGGCCAGACGGCGCGCATCGCCCGGAACACCGCAAGCGGAAACCTCATCCGGTTTTCGAGCGAGCCGCCATAGGCATCCTCGCGCCTGTTGGACAGGGGCGACATGAAGGAGGAGAGCAGATAGCCATGGCCCATGTGAATCTCGATCATGTCGAAACCGGCCTCGTCCGCGTAGCGCGCGCCCTGGACAAAGGCATCGGTGATCATGGCGATGTCCTCTTCCGTCATCGCCCTGGGACAGGCGCTGCCCTCGCTGAACGGAATGGCGCTCGGCGCGATCAGTTCCCAGGCCCTGTCGCCCAGCCCCCCCGACCCCCTGTCCCAGGCCACCGGAACCGCGCCCTTGCGCCCGGCATGAGCCAGCTGGATGCCGATCCGGGCATTCGTATGCCCGTGCACGAAATCCACCACCCGCTTCCAGGCACGGGCATGTTCCGGCCGATACATTCCGGCACAGCCCGGGCTGATCCGGCCATGGGGATGAATATCGGTCATCTCCGTGATCACGAGCCCGGCCCCCCCCAGGGCACGGGCACCGAGATGCACCATCTGGAAGTCGCTGATCAGCCCATCCTCGGCCGAATACATGCACATCGGCGACATCACGATACGGTTCTCAAGGGTCATCTTGCGCAAGGAGAACGGCGCGAACATTGGCGGCCGGGGCGGCTGGGAAGTCTGGGACATGCTTTCGGCGGTCATGGCGGAAACCTCGCGATGGCGAAAAGGGCGGCGGACGGTACCGGGCAGCGGGGCAGACGACAGGAGAAAAAGACGAAGCGGGAGCATGCCCCATCCGGCCCCCCCGCATGGCCCTGCATGGCCCTGCATGGCCCTGCATGTTCCCTGTATAGCGCCTGACGAACGGCAAGGCCAAGGGCTGCCGATGCTGCGCCCCTTCCACACCGATTTCCGTTTACAATATGCAGATATCCTTATACTGTGGGAGGCAGAGCGTGTCGTGCAAGGCCACGGGATCATCCTTGTGCGGCCATGATCCGGCCGGGCGTGGTATGATCCGATCCGTTGAGGATTTCCCCGGCGGTTTGCCGTGGGGTGCCCGGCTCTGGCCTGGCGAAAAGAAGCGGACAGGAGCGGAATGATGACGAAGGATCACAGCCATGACCGGGAGAGGGAGCAATCCCCCGTCGCAGGTGATGGCGACAACGCGGGCGGCAAGCGCCCCCTGGATCGCCGCCAGGCGCTGAAGCGCCTTGGCCTTGCCGCCGGGGTGCTCTATGCCGCGCCTGCGGTGCTTCCCCTGAACGATGCCGCCGCCCAGAAGGGGGGGCCGCCGTGGCAGAAGCCGACCCGCCCCGGCACCAGCATTCCATCTGCCCCGAGCAGCCCCGGGTGAGCCTTCCGAACGGAACCGCGACCCACTGCTGGCGGGCTTTTTCTCCTGATCATCTTAAGGATGCACCATGACGCAGCGTCCGCCTGCATCCCTGTCCGGGGCAGGCGGCGGAAGGGGTGAAGACATGAACGCGACGGGCGAGGCGCCTGCTTTCTATCGCTTCGCCGATCTTGAGGCTCCGGTGGCGCTCACCGGCTGTGCCGATGTTCTGGACGCGGTGCGGCGGCTCGCGCCGAGCTGGCCCATCCGCCCTTGCGACCCGGGCGCCGCCACGGCAGCGGAAGCATCCGATCCCGTGATTTCCGTGCAGCGCCTTGCCGATGGCGGCTACCACATCGACTGCCGGGCCACCGGTGAAAGCCGCAGTTACGACAACCTGCCCTATATCGTCTGTGCCCTGTTTGCCGATCTGATGGTGGCCTATGGCAAGGCGCATCCCGATCTTCTGATGCTTCATGCCGGCGCCGTGCGGATCGACGGCAGGCTGATCGCCTTCCCGGCCCGCAGCAAGACGGGAAAAAGCACCCTGACGGCCCTTCTCGCCCGGCGCGGCGCCACGATCTGGTCGGACGACGTGATCCCGGTCGATCTGTCCTGCGGCCATGCCCTCGCGTTCGGCATCACCCCGCGCCTGCGCCTGCCGCTGCCCGAAGCCCTGCCCGCCGAGGATCGCCACTGGATCCAGTCGCGGATCGATCTGGGTCATCCGAAGGTCGGCTTCATTCCCTGCGGCGATTTTCTCGCCCCGCTCGGGGAAAGGGCGCCGATCACGGCCTTCATCGAACTGGTCCGCGACGACAAGGCCGAACCGGCCCTGGCCCCGGCAAGACGCGCCGATCTGCTGAAGCTTCTGATTCTCCAGAACTTCGGCGGCCCCGGCGAGGCGGTCACCCTGCTCGGCGAATGCGCGCGCCTGGTCGAATCGCGGCCATGTTACCGGATCACCCATCCGGGCGGCGATGCCGCGCTGCCCCTGCTCTTCCGCATGCTGGAGAGTCTGCCATGACCCCGCCAGAGAGAGCGCCGGAGAAAGCACCCGGACCGGAACGCTACCGCCGCACCGAAGGGATCCACGAAACCCCGATGGATGACGAGACCTTCCTTGCCGATCCCCGCACCGATTCGCTCTATCACATGAATCCGCTGGGCCGGGCGCTGTGGACGCTGCTGGCCACCCCCCACAGCCGGGGCGAGATGGAAACCCTGATGGCCTCGGCCTTCCCCGAGGTTGATCCCGAAACCCTTGCCGCCGACATCGCGGGCTTTCTCGACAGGATGATCGAGGCCCGGCTTGTGGAACGGATCGATCGGGCCTAGGTCGGGATTCCGGGCCAGGGCCGGACAAGCCCGCGCAGGCGGCGCAGGTTGCGATGCAGCGTGGTTCCCGGCGAGGCGATAAGAAGCGCATCGCAAAGCGACAGCGAAAGCCGACCCGGCGTGCTTTCGAACAGGGCAAGCGTTTCGGCCAGCAGCCTGTCGAACAGAAGCCCGGCAAGCCCGCCCGGGCGATGACCGTAGTCGACAGGCAGGGCCCCTTCATCGATCCCAATTTCCCGCAGCAGGGCAATCCCCGTGGCCAGCATCCGGCTGTAGCCCCCCTCATGGGCCAGACGGATCAGCGATGGCCAGTCAGGCCGCAACCCGCCACGGCCCAGCCCGACAACCAGATCGACCAGCGCCCTCAGGGCCAGCGGGCCGAACTTGTCGCGGGCAGCATGGCTCAGGGCCAGCAGGGTCAGATGATCGTCGCCGGGAATCCGGAAGGTGGCATCCCGCGCCGGGCCGGACCCCGCGAGCGGGCTGAACGGAACCGTGCGGGCCTGATCGAACACCGCCTCGGCCGGCAGCGATCGAAACAGGG
>JBJHAU010000012.1:0-19337 GCA_050480665.1 Alphaproteobacteria bacterium
CTCATACCCTCAAAGACCACACCGGATAAGACCACACCGGATAAGACCGCAGCGTCGAAGCCCCCCATCTCGAAGTATCCCATCAAGGAGCAGGTATCATGGCCCCCCTTCCCCTGCCGGATATCGATCTTTCAGGCCTTTCCATCGTCCTGACAGGGGCAGATCGGGGGCTTGGGAAATCCATGGCCGAGGCCCTCGGCCAAAGAGGCGCGAACCTTACCCTGGCCTCGCCGGCGCAGGATGCTCTTGAATCCGTGGCCGACGGGATCAACGGTCGTGGTCCGGGCAGGGCCATCGTTCAGGCAACCGATATCACCGATCTTGCCGCCTGCGAGGCCTGCCGTGATGCTGCAATGGCGGCATTCGGCACCGTGGATATCCTGATCAACAACGCCCGCAGGCTGCATCGCGGGCCAGACCTTCCGGAACAGGGCAATGCCCTGCCGTTCTGGCAGAGCGATCCCCGCATCTACCGGCAGACGGTCGATGTGAACGTCACAGGCACCTTTTTCATGAGCCGCACCATCGCCCCGATCATGATCGCCCAAGGGCGTGGGAAGATCATCAATCTCACCACCTCTCTGCGAAACTTTTTCGGGCCGAGAAATTCGCCCTACGGCGTGACCAAGGCGGCGGTGGATTCGCAGACCTGCATCTGGGCGTCCGACCTCGAAGGCACGGGCGTGACCTGCAACGCCCTTTTGCCGGGCGGATCCTGCGATTCCGATCCCGACAAGCTACCGGTGCCGGGCCGCGTCCTGCTGCCGGTGGATGTCATGAACCCGCTGCTTGTCTGGCTCTGTTCCCCGCGTTCCGATGGCCTGACCGGGCAAAGGTTCAAGGGAAGTCTCTGGAAGGCAGACCAGGCGGAAAGCAACCTCGACGATGCCGCGCGCGCCTGCATCGAACCCCGCGCCTTCCGCGAGGACTGATCACGCCCGGCGCACCCACCGGGCAAGGAACGGTCGCAAGCGGTGCAGGCGGGGGGCAGCGCGCGCCCTCCCGCCTGCCACCCCTTGTTCGGCGCCTTGTTCAGCGCCTTTTTCAGCGCCTTTTTCGGCGGTTTATTCGGCGGCTCATTCAGCGGCGGGTGCAGCCTTGCTCTTGTTCGATGCCATGAACTTCGCCACGGCACCCTCCACCGCGGTTCCCTTGTAGAAGTCCGGGTTCATCTGGGCGTGCATTTCCGCGGCATTTTCGAAAACGAAGGCACGAAAATCATCTTCATTGATGGTTTCGCGCTCGACCATCTCCCAGGCCTCATGCAGCACCTTCGACATGTCCGGCACGTCCCAGTGGCCGATATCGGAGGAAAAGACCGCCTTCAGCCTGGCGCCGAAATGGTTCAGCCGGGTGTCGAAGGCAAGTGCGGTCATCGTGTCGTCGGCCTCGGCGCCGTAGTAGAAGTTGGGAATGAACTGGTCGCGGATATCTTCCTGGCTGGTCACGCCCGAGGCTTCAAAGTCGTTCTTGGGGCGATCATCATCGCGCCGGGACTGGGGAAGATCCTGGTTCGCGCGCCACTTTTCCCTGGTCATGTAGGGAAGGTGGCCGAAGCGATCGAACATTTCCTCCATCAGCGCGACATCGAGTTTGGAGGGATCCTGATGTTCGTAGATCCAGTCGATGTTGCGCTTCTCGTAAATTTCCATCAGATCGTTGTAAAGCTGGCTGGCCCAGGCGACGCCGCCTTCGAGGAAGGCGAAGTTGAGCCTCGGAAACCGTTTCAGGACACCGGAAAAGAACAGGGCCCGGGCGAAAAACTCGTTGCCGACGGAAAAGGTGCCAAGCCGGTTGAAGGAATAACAGTCCGGCGACTGGCGTCGCTGCGTTTTCTGGGCGCCGGAATGGCCTGCGGGAAGGACTCCGAGTTCCATGCAGCGCTGCCAGAAGGGATCGTAATCCTGCCCGTCCCTTGGTTCCATGCAGATCGAGGTGATCCTCTGGGTCAGCGCACCCAGATCGGGATCCACGGCGGCCACCTCCGGAATCGCATCGCGCACCTCGCCAGAAATGGTGATGGTCTTGAGGCCCAGAGTGTTCACAGCATGGTCCAGCTCGGCAATCGCCTCTTCGGGTGACCATGTGGGAACGACGGCGGACGGGGTCATCCGATCCTTCACGTCGTCGAACATCTCGGCATAGAGCGTATTCAGCGACCGTGCCAGAACCTGACGCATTTCCGCATCGCGCACCTGATTGGCCGAGATTCCGTATGTGGTGTAGACAATGGCGAAATCGATCCCGGCATCCTCGAGACGTTCGGCATAGAGGCGGGGCAGCATGCAGGTGGCCCGATCGATCGTGTATTTGCCCGAAGGCGCGGCCCAGAACATGGAGCGATGGCTTCGGCTGTAGCCCGGTCGTCCGGCCTTCTCGAACCTGCGGGCGATTTCCGGGCCGCCGATCATCCTGACGTAATCCAGAAGCGCCCATTCGCATTCCAGCACATGGGCATCGGCATCGATCACCGGATGACCCAGCCGTTTCTTGACCGCCGCCGATTTGCTGTTCAATGTGTGGATCTCGCGCATGCCTTGACTCCCTGTTTTTCCGGCGGGCTTGCCGCCCTGGGTTTGTTTCCCCGAGACTGGCACAGAAGCCGCGCCTTGAAAAGCCGGGCTTGCCCAAGGGTTCTGCGGGGGCTATCCACGAGCCCTCTCTGCCCTATCCCATGGAAGGGCCGGGATGTCTCCGCACTGCCCTGGCAAGGAACGGGCCTGTCATGAGATTCATTTCCCTGTGCTGTTCCTGTTCCGCCCCCGTTTCCGGGCGATATGTCGGTCCGTATCCCGGATGATCGATTCAAGGAAGCGTACGGACTGGCTTCTGGTTGTCGCCGCCTTCGGGGCCGGGGTGATCGGTGCGGCCCATATCGGCAAGGTTCCTGCCGCCCTGCCCGAACTGCGCGCCGAACTTGACCTTGGCCTTGTCGGGGCGGGGTGGGTCGTCTCGATCTTTTCGGCGACCGGTATGGCCTGCGGGGTGGTGGCGGGGCTCGTGTCGGACAGGCTTGGCCATCGTCGCGTCCTGCTGGCGGCGCTGGCGATTCTGGCCGTGGCATCGTTCTGGGGAGCGCATGCGGGAAGCGCTGCGGAGCTTCTTTTCAGCCGCTTTGCGGAAGGGCTGGCCTTTCTCGTGATCGTGGTGGCAGCGCCCTCGATCATTGCCGAGTCCTCCTCTGCCGGGGATCGGCGTCTTGCCGTCGGGATGTGGGGATCCTTCATGCCGGCGGGCATGGCGCTGATGCTGGCGCTGGCGCCTTTCGTTCAGGGCTGGATCGGCTGGCGCGGCTCCTGGATGCTGATGAGCGCCGTGACAGGGCTCTGGATCGCGATGGTCCTGATGGCCCTTGGACGAACTTCGGATCCGGCCCCCCGCAGCCTCTCGCCCGGCAGCATGCCGCCCGAGACCATGGGGCAGAACCTGCGGCAGACGATTCTGGCCCCGGGGCCGTGGCTTCTGGCTGGCTGTTTTTCCTTCTATACCCTGGCCTGGATGGCGCTCATGGTCTGGCTGCCGAGCTTCGCCGTCGAACAGCGAGGGCTTTCCCTGGCGACCGCCGCCATGCTCACCATGCTGGCCGTGGCGGTCAATTTTCCCGGGAATCTGCTCGGCGGCTGGCTGCTGCATCGTGGCCTGGGAAGCGGCGGGGTTGCAGGCCTGGGCGCGCTTGCGACGCTTCTGGCCGGGCCGCTGATCTTCCTCGATCTTCTGCCGGATCCGGCGCGCTATCTTGCCTGTCTTCTGTTCAGCTTCTCTGCGGCCCTGGTGCCGGCAGCGGTTCTTGGCGGGGCGCCCTGGTTCGCCCCGAGCCCCCGGCAGATCGCCGCCACCAACGGCCTGATCGTTCAGGGATCCCACACAGGCCAGCTGATCGGCCCCCCCCTGATCGCCGCCCTTGTTGGCTGGGGCGGCGGCTGGCAGGCGGGTGCGATGCTGTTTCTTGCCTGCGGTGCGGGAATTGCCGTGTTTTCCACGGCGATCCGAAGGCATGAGCGATCCCGCCCCGGGCTGGCATCTTCACCGGCCTCCTCGCCCAAGAGACCGCACTAGGGAAGTTCTGAAAGCAGGCAGCCGTAGCCATCGCGTGGTTCGCGCACGTGAAGGCGTTTCTGGAACTCCCAGACACGGGCGGTGACCGGGTGAACGACCGGAACGCCAAGATCCTGTTCCAGAAGCGCGATGATATGCAGGGTTCGCCATCCCGATCCCAGCATGTAGATCGCGTCGGCGCCCTTGTGCTTCAGGAAATGCGCCTTGATGTGCCTGTAGACTTCCTCGCCGGAAAGCTCCTGCGCCTTGTTGAAGGGAACGTCGATTCCCTCCATGCACTTCACGGTGAAGCCGGCATCCTGGAAATAGCGGGAAAAGCTCTGGTTGATCTCGCCCTGGAAGTAGCTGACACCAACGATCGATTTCGCCTTCAGCGCCTTCAGGGCGGCGATGTGGTTCTGCCCGGCCGTGAAGATCGGCACCTTGTATTTCTTTTCCCAGGCGCGGACCAGGCGTGCCTCTCCCTTCAGTCCCTGAATCATGAAGGGGGGAGCCCCGTTCGGGTGGATCATGTCGCAGTTCTGCGGAACAAGACGTTCGATCTCGGCCTCATAGGCGGCCATCACCGTCTCGAACTCGTCGCGGGTGCCGCGCGTGATGTTGAGAAACAGGGGAAGGATGCCGATTCCTTCGGGAAGCAGGCGGATGACTTCCTCCGTCATGCCGGGACGCATGGTGGGGTTGATCATGCCGATCAGTCCGCGCCAGGATGTAAAGGCCATGGGGTGTCTCCTTGTGATGATTTATCGGGTGGATGAGGATTCGTCAGGTGGCGATGAGAGATGAGCGTGAGGGGGCGTCCGGGAACGGTTTCCCTCACGGGGCGAAAAGCAGCATGCAGATGGTCACGGCGGCCGCGATGCCTGCAAAATCGGCCGTCAGCCCCGTGGCCAGCCCGTGCCGGATGCGGCGGACCTGCACCGCGCCGAAATAGACGGCAAGAACATAGAAGGTGGTTTCGGTCGATCCCTGAAGGGTGCTCACCAGCAGCCCCGTGTAGGAATCCGGACCGATGGCCGGATCGTTGATGATCGAGGCGACGACGCCATAGGCACCGGAACCGGAAAGCGGGCGCAGCAGAGCCATGGGCAGGGCTTCCGCCGGAAGGCCGATCTGCCCCGTGAGCGGGCCGACCAGACCGACGAACATGCCAAGGGCACCAGAGGCGCGCAGCATGGCCACGGCCACGAGAATGGCGACCAGATAGGGGATGATGCGCACCGCGACCTGAAAACCTTCGCGGGCGCCATCGACGAAGCATTCATAGACAGGAACACGCTTGGCGACGCCGAAGCCGAGAAGCCCGACCATCAGTCCCGGAACGATCCAGGGCGATATGGTTCGCCCCCAGATCACCGTGATCGGGATCAGGGCGATGATTCCGCCAAGCGTCAGCATGGAAACCCATGTGGGGTAGGGTGGTGCCATGGGGGCATCGGGATCGATCCCGGCCGGGGCGGATTCGGCCTGAACGGTGCCGTCAGGCTCCCTGGTCGTGGATGACCAGGACGTGTCGGTCAGGGAATCGCTCGCCATACCCTGACCCCCGCTGCTTCCGGAAAGGCCCGTGGCCGTGGCGGGCGTGGCCACCGGCAAAGGCGAGAACCTTGCATAGAAGCGGGCGGCCAGAATGGCCACGATGGTCGAGACGATGGTGGCAAACAGGGTGGTCGGCACGATCGCTGCCGGGTCCGCCGAGCCGGCTGCCGCCCTCAGGGCGATGATCCCTGTCGGCAGGATGGTGATGGACGAGGTGTTGATGGCGAGAAACAGCACCATCGCATTGCTGGCCGTGCCCTTGTGGGGATTCAGGCTGTCCAGCGCCTGCATCGCCCGGATGCCGAACGGGGTGGCGGCGTTGCCGAGGCCCATGATATTGGCCGAAAAATTGAGAATCATCGCGCCCATGGCCGGATGATCCGCCGGAACGTCGGGAAACAGACGCGTCATCAACGGGCGGATCAGGCGGGCGATGATCACCAGAAGCCCGCCCGCCTCGGCCACTTTCATCAGCCCGAGGAACAGGGCCATCACACCGATCAGGCCAAGGGCAAGGGTCACCGATGCGCCGGCCTGATCGATCATGCCCTGGCCAAGTGCGGCCATGGGGGACAGCGCGGTTTCGTCCATCGGCCCGTCGAGGGCGCCGGCGTTGCGCCAGGCAAGCTCGCGAACCGCAGTGACCGCGAAGGCCAGAACGACGATGGAGAAAAAGACCACATTCATGGCGGGATCGGCCTCAGGCTGGCTGGGGGACAGAGCGGGACGGCGTTGGCCGGTTCTCGCGAATCGTCAGGGCGAGGAGGCCAGCGATCAGTGCAAGGGCGATCGCCGTGACCCAGACCCAGTCGTACTTCTGGAACATGTCGTAGAGGATGCCGCCGAGCAGGGCGCCCATGGCGGCGCCGGTAGCATGGAACATGGCCAGGATACCCAGCGAAAGGCCGATCGTGCGCAGGCCGACATGGGTCGCGACGATCGAGGTGGTGACCGGGATCGTCGAATAGTCGAACAGGCCGAAAACCACGGCGAACACCCAGATCAGGCTGGTGTCGTAAAGGGGGATCAGCAGAAGAAGAATGAAGGACAAACCCCGGCAGACATAGATCGTCGCAAGCAGGATCGGCCGGTTGATCCGGTCGGCAAGATAGCCCGCAAGGGCCATGCCCCCCATGTTGAAGGCGGCGAGCACCCCATAGGCCGAGGCTCCGACAACAATGGGAATGCCGCAGGCTACGGTATAGGGCAGGAAATGCGTGTCGATCATGCCGGTCGCGGTGAAACCGCAGATCGTGTAACTGCCGAGAAGGGCGAGAAAGGTTCGGTTGCGCAACAGAAGGGCAAGCCGGTCCTTCAGCGCGGCGGGGGGCTCTGCCTCTTCCGGCAGGCCGCTGGCCCGTGCCCTGCGCAGGGATTCGGCAATCGCCTTCTGGTCGTGGGGTGCCACCAGTTTCCAGACAAGCGGCAGCAGCAGAAGACAGGCCGCGGCAAGGAACAGATAGCCGTAGCGCCACCCCACGAGGGTCAGGATCACGGCCATGACCGGCAGGAGGGCGAGGTGCCCGGCAGTGGCCCCGGCATTGGCAACCCCGAGCGCCAGGCCGCGATTCTCGGAAAAATGCCGGGCGATGGTGGCCGAGGCAACATTCTTCGAGACGATCCCGAAACCGATTCCCGCCAGCAGCGAATAGGAAAGAAAGAACTGCCAGCTCGTGGTGGAAAAGGCGGTCAGGCTCAGCGCCAGGGCAATGAAGGTCAGACCCACCAGAAGGATGATCCGGGCGCCGAACCGATCGAGAAGGTTGCCGACAAACGGGCTGGTGATCGCCATGCCGATCAGCGACCAGGCCACCACCGAGGACAGGAAGCTCTTGGACCAGCCGAATTCCTGTTCCAGGGTTGGCATGGCAAGGCCGATCGAGGCCCTTGCCGCAGCGATGGCCGAGAGGGCGAGGAACATCACGAAGACGACAATCCAGCCCTGGGGATTGTTCCTGTAGGCGGAGACAAGAAAGGCGCTGGCTGGCGAGGCGGAGGGCAAGAGAGGTGTCCTGTTACGGGCTTTGGTCAGGCCACGGCCGGCGGTACGGCGAGGCTTCTGTGTGGAAGGGTGAAGACGACCCTACTCCGAACAGGGCCCGGTGCAAATCCCCGAGCCCCACGGATCGTCATGGCGCCTTGGAAGGCCCCCGGCTGTTTCTTGCCTCGTTCCGGCTTTCGACCCGCTGGCGATGGGCGATATACACGTTGGAGCCGATGATGATCAGCGCCCCGGCCAGCGTGCCGATCCCCAGCGGTTCGGAAAAGATGATCACCCCCGCCAGAACGGCCCAGATGACCCGGGAATAGTCGAAGGGATGCACGAAGGTGGCTTCACCGACCCTCAGGGCATAGACGGTCAGAAGCTGGGCGATGCCCGAAACCACGCCCAGTAGGATCAGGATCAGCAATTCCCAGAGATCGGGCTGAACCCAGACAATGAACGACGGGATCAGCATGACAAGCGACGAGATCGTCCAGTAGTAGGTCTGGACCGTCATTGGATGATCCTGGCGGCTGGTGCATTTCTTGATGCAGACATGGGCCGCGGCAAAGAAGAGGGATGCACCCAGCGCCGCAAAGGCGGCCAGCTGGAAGGTTTCATCGCCGGGCCTGAGGATGATCGCAACCCCGGCGAAACCGACCATCGTGGCGGCCCATCGCCGCCAGCGCACCAGCTCGTTGAGGAAGATCACGGCCAGCACGATCATGAACATGGTGCGGGTGAAGCCGATCACCGTGGCATCGGCCAGGGGCATGTGGATCACCGCATAGACCATCAGATAGATGGCGAAGGCTCCGAACAGACCCCGACCGATGTGAAAGGGAAGATTCTGTGTCCTGTAGACCGACAGGCCATGGCTCAGGAAATAGGGCAGGATCGCAAGCCCGCCAAAGAAGGCGCGGAAGAAGCTGATCTGAAAGCTGTCGAACTTGCCGCCGAGGGTCTTGGTCAAGGACTGCACGACAATGAAGGCGAAGGCCGAACACAGCATCCAGAATGCCCCCCGGAAATTGGGAGGAAGGCTCTGCCAGTAGCGTAAAACGGGATGGCCCTGCGGGGGGGTCTCGCTCATGATCGTGCTCTGTCCGGCAGTGCAGGGGACGCCGGGCGGGCCTGGGCCGGGCGCAGGGAAGACGGGAACAGGGGCTGCATGCTACTCTTTGCACCCCGGGGCGGCAATCCCCCCGGCCCTGGCGGGGCCGTGCTGCATTTTCCGTTCAACAAGGCGGGGTGGGGCGGACGCAGGAAAACCAGTTGAGCGAGGTCGATGATGGCAGAGCGTGAGGCGGATCGCCAAGAAACAGAAGCCCTGTCGGAACTGCTTCAGGCCAACGCCGCCTTCTATCAGGCTTTCGCCAGCGGGGATTTCAAGGCCATGGATGCCCTGTGGGCCAGGGATGAAAGCATCAGTTGCCTGCACCCCGGCTGGCCGCCCGTAACAGGCCCGGACAAGGTGATGGCGGCCTGGAAGGCCATCCTGGAAAAGCCCCCAACGCCTCCGATCCAGTGTCTGAAACCTCAGGCCGCACTGTTCGATGGATTCGGCCGCGTGCTTTGCCATGAAGCGATCGGACGGATTCATCTGGTGGCCACCAATCTGTTCGTCCGCCGGAACGGGCGATGGCGGATGATCCACCATCAGGCGGGCGCCTGCGAGCGTGGCCTCGGCGATGTTCATGAAAGCTCGGCCCGTACCGTGCACTGACGCCCCGGCATCGGCATGCACGGTTGACCATGTCCCTCGGCCCATGACAGAGCGCAAGGATCCCCGATCAATTTTGCCTTCGTTTCAAGGGGGCGATTTGTTAGGCTTTTCCTGCCCTGAGGGTTCGGGGCTTAAAACATCAAGAATCAGGGAGCGTTTCATGATCAGAAACTGTATGGGCATGGTGGCTGCCGCCGCCGCCGTGGTGGCGTTTTCGCCAGGCTTATCCCAGGCTTCGGAGTGGAAGCCGACGCGGAATGTGGAATTCATCATTCCCTACGGGCCTGGTGGGGGGTTCGATACCTTCGTGCGCAGGCTCTCGCCGATTCTCGAACGCCATATCGATGCCGGAATCAACGTGGTGCCCCGCAATGTGGCAGGGGGATCGGGAACCCGCGCGGCAATCGAGTTGAGCCGCGAGCGTGGTGATGGCACCAAGATCATGATCTTCAATCTGCCGGGCCATGCGGTGTTCAACATCGATGGCGATTACAGCCGCTACGACATGCGCGCCTTCACATGGCTGGCGAGGATTTCCACGGAAGTCTATGTGATGGTGGTGGCGGCAAATTCTCCCTTCCAGACGATCAACGATCTCAAGGCTCTTCCAAGGCCGGTGAAGCAGACAGAGCTTGGCCCCGGCGGTACGTCCTACATGACAAGCGAAGTGATCTGGAGAACGCTTGGCAAGGAGGTGCAGTTCATCACCGGTTACAAATCCTCTGCGGATTACTCGCTTGCCGTGATTCGTGGTGATGGGGATGCCACCCTTCTCGCTGCGGGCAGCTTCCGTCGCTACATTTCCGGAAGTGGAGAGGGAGGCAGTGCCGATCTTCGTGCCGTGATCGAGCTGACCGATCAGCCCAGCCAGTTCCCGGGAACCCAGAATGCAATCGAGGCGGGCTATCCTTCCCTTGCAGAGCTTGGCATCTCCCGGATGGTTGCGGGGCCTCCGGGCATGGCCGCAAATATCAGGGCCTCGCTGGAAGAGTCCCTGCGCAAGGCCATCACTGATCCCGAGTTTGTCGATTGGGTGAACAGCACGGGCCAGGGTTCGGTCGCCTATCTGAACGGGGCGGACACGGCCAGCGCCGTCGACAGCATGATCAAGTCCTTCGCCGCCGCCAGATAGGTGGTCTGGTCCTGCCCCCGGACAGGCGGCCGGAAGGCAGGACGATCCTTCGACACCCGGGGAAGGCGTTGCCCGTTCAACGCCTTCCCTCTCGCCTGTGGTATGTTCCGGTCAACTTCGTCAGGCATGCTCTTCGTCAGGAATGCTGATGGCCTTGATTCGCATTGCGTCTTCGGATCCGCTTTCGACCTTTTTCAGCCAGGCCGAGAGCCTCGGGAAAAGGCTCGTTCAGGATGGTATTGCCTCCGATCTGGAGGTGCTGCCGACCACGGGCAGCGTCGCAAATGCCCTGATGGTGGCGTCGGGCGAAGCTGATCTCGGCTTCATGGCATCGAACTGGGTGCCGCGTGCCCTGGCGGGAAAACCGCCGTTCAAGGCTTCTGTTCCGGTTTCGGTGATCGCGCCGCTGAATGCCGGCCCACTTTTCTTCGTGGTGCGCGAGGAATCCCCGATTTCCACGGTGGCCGATCTCCGTGGCCGGCGGGTGGCCGTGGGGCATCGCGATTCCGGCATGGCCCAGCATGTTCTGAATTTTCTGCGCTGCTGGGAATGGGGCGAGACGGGCATGGAGCTGGTCTATGTTTCCACCTTCGATGGAGGCGAGGCCCTGCGCCGCGGCGATGTGGATGCCCAGTTCCAGGCCCCTGTTCCCAACGTGCATTTTTCGGCTCTCTGCGAAAGCCTGCCGATTCGCGTTCTTGACTGTCCGAAACCCCTGATCGACAAGGCTTGCCGGGCTTTTCCCTTCTATTTTCCAACCCTTGTCCCTGCCGAACATGTGATCGGCATGGATCAGGATTCCCCGACGATCGGCGTGTTGAATGTCATGGTGGCGTCTCAGACTGCGCCCGAAGATCGGGTGGAGGCCATCGTGACCAGCTTCATTGCAGGGGCAGGGGATCTTGGCGATGACAATGCCCTGTTCCGTGGGCTTGAAGGGCTGCTTCGCCTTTCCGGTGCGCGTGGCGCAAGGGCCATGATTCCCGGTGGATTGCGGCTTCATCCAGGGGCCGAGCGTGCCTTCAGGAAGGCCGGACTTTTCGGCTGAACGGAGGGTACGACACTGGACAGGATCAAGGGAATCGTCAGGACAGGATTGGGGGAAGGTGCATTCTTCACCCGAACCGATTGGGCGCGGAACGGCTTTCTGGCGCTTGTCGGCATTGATCCATGGCCGGGAACCCTCAACCTTGTTCTTGAGGATGCTGAGGCCCGCCGCATCTGGCACAGGATCAAGGCAGGCGGGGGGCTTCTGCTTCCGGCCCCGGAAGCGAAGTGGTGCGATGCAAGGCTGTTCCCCGCCTGTCTCAACTCAGGCCTTTCCGTGGCCGTCGTTCTGCCCGATGTTCCTGACTATCCCGGAGATCGCCTGGAACTGATTGCCGCCATTCCCCTCCGCCAGACTCTTGGTCTATCTGATGGCGATGGCCTGGAGCTTTCCTTCTGCGGGGCTACAGAGGGTCCGGATTCGAAAACAGGGCATTGATGCGGGATTTAGGGGGTCGTATTCCCGATGTCGGTTTCCCGAAGGAGAATCCCTGTCACTGAACCATGCCAAAGCCGTTTCTCCCGTTCGAGTGTGAACATGCATCGAAGATTTCCCGTTTCTTACCAAACAGTTAGGACAAGCTCATGATCGATCTTTACATGTGGTCCACCACCAACAGTCGTCGTGCCTCGATTGCCCTGGAAGAAGCAGGGCTTGCCTATCGTGTTCACCCGATCGATCTCGGGGAGAAAGCGCAACGTGCGCCCGAACACACGGCGCGTAATCCCTATCAGAAGATTCCCGTGATCGTCGATCCCGACGGCCCGGGGGGCAAGCCGGTCACGATTTTCGAATCCGGTGCAATCCTGCTCTATGCCGCAGAGAAAAGCCAAAGCCTGTACGGCGAGGATGCCCAAGACAGGGTCGAGGTTCAGAAATGGTTCATGCTGCACATGAACGGTTCGGTTCCGATCCTCGGATTTCTCAAGAATCACGGGGGGTTAAGGGGGGATGCCGAGCGTGTCTGTTCGGTGATCGATGGCCATCTGGCGTCTTCGCGATATTTCGCCAAAAGCCTGTCGATCGCCGATCTCGCCTTCTATCCCAGGGTGGCGGGTCTTGATCCGGCCATCTATCCCATACGCGATCATCGCCATATCGCCCGCTGGATCGACGAGCTGGGCACAAGGGAGGGAATCCGGCGCGGCATGGCCCAGCCCGGTTGAGCGGACGGCCCCTGTTCGACGCTGATGATGCGGCGCAGGGGGCGGGGGCTTGAGTCTCACATGTTGGTGGGCGGAGAGAAATCCTCATGGCCCGGGGGCAGGGTGTCCGACGGGTAGGCCACGGTCTTCTGGAAGACCATGTGCATGAACAGGAACAGTGGCTTGGCCTTCATGACGAGGCAGACCATCTGTTCGCTGTCCGAACCGTTGAAATGCTGGTGGACGCAGCTGGTCTCGACGATCGAGGCATCGCCTGCGGAATATTCGATGCGCCTGCCATCGTGAATATCGTAACCGTGCCCGGAAAGGATGAAGAAGACGGCGGAGTTCATGTGTCCGTGCTTCTGGCCGTAGGCCCCGGGGCCGAAGCAATCGACATGGCATTCGATGGACTGGGCGATCTGCACGTTCTGGGGGCTGATCGCGATCTTGTGAAAATAGGCCGGTCCGCCCTTCCATTCGATCGATGCTGCCGGAATCACCCGGGGCTGGGCATAGAGGCTCTTGTAAACCTCGCCATAAGTGCCTTCCAGGGCGCGGACAAAGGTGCGCTTCTTCTGCCAGCGCTCCCAGACCGGCTGGTTGCTGCCCGCTTTCGCTGGTGCAGCGGTTTCACCGGCTGTTCCGATTGTCTGCTCGCTCATCGCTGGCATGCTCCTTCATTCGCTACGGTGTGATGCACAGGCTTCGGTGTCATGCATCGCGACCCGCATGGGAGATCACAGGGGGGATCGCAGGGGCCGGCCCTGCCGGAATCGCCGGGAGTCTAGAGATTGCTCGGCGGTTCGTAATCCTCGAAACCGGGGGCGGGTGTATCCGGCGGGTAGGCCACAACCTTCTGAAAGACCATGTGCATGAACAGGAACAGGGGTTTGGCCTTCATCACCAGCGCGACCTGCTGGCTGTCGCCCGTGTTCACATGCTGATGAACGCAACCGTTCTCGACGACACAGGCATCACCAGCCTCGTAAGGAAGCCTGATCCCGTCGTGGATGTCATAGCCTTCGCCCGAGAGGATGTAGAGCACGGCGGAATTCATGTGGCCATGCCGCTGGCTGACCGCACGGGGCGCCAGAAGATTGACATGACATTCGATGGATTGGGCAATCTGGACCGAACCCGGATTGATCACCGTCTTGGCCCAGAATTGCGGCCCTCCAACCCAATCGAAATCGCGGGCCGGGATCACCCGGGGCTGGGCATAGAGGCTCTTGTAAACCTCGCCATAGGTGCCTTCGAGGGCGCGAACGAAGGTGCGCTTGCGCTGCCAGAAGGTCCAGACAACCTCGCCATCCTTCCCCGGACGATTGTGGCCGGGGCCAGGTGATTCCGCCACGGCCCGCTCCCGCTCAGTGCCTTAGAGATTTTCAGGAGGGGCGAAACCCTCGCCACCGGGGGATGGCTCCTTCGGGGGCCAATCCACCATCTTCTGGAAGATCATGTGCATGAACAGGAACAGCGGCTTGGCCTTCATCACGAGGGCGACCATCATTTCGTCGCCATCGTTGAAATGCTGATGGACGCAGCCGTTCTCGACGATGCAGGCATCCCCGGCTTCGTAGGGCAGCTTGAGGCCGTCATGCACGTCGTAGCCGACACCGGTCAGGATGTAGAACACGGCAGAGTTCATGTGCCCATGCTTCTGCCCGTAGCCATGCGGCGAGAACACGTTCAGATGACACTCGATGGACTGGGCGATCTGCACGGCCTGCGGATTGATGATGGTCTTGCCATACATCTGCGGGCCGCCCTTCCACTTCCAGTCCCCCTGGGAAATGATCCGCGGCTGGGCATAGAGGCTCTTGTAGACCTCGCCATAGGTGCCTTCGAGGGCGCGAACGAAGGTGCGCTTCTTCTGCCACCGTTCCCAGACCACGGGTTTGTTGTCCCCCGGGGCGTAGGTGGTCGATTCTGGAGTTTGGGTGGTCTCGCTCATGAGCGCTCCCTCAAAAAAAGGAATGTCCGTAACGGCTCGCATTCTAGCATAGACCGTGGATCACGCAAATGTGTCTTGGCTCGCGATCAGGGATGAGTGAAAAAGGGCGCAAGCCATGCGATGGCCGCCCTGAAATGCCATCAGGACCAGCAGGAGATTCCCCCGTCATGTCGCAAAGCCCGACGATGGCCGACACGATCAGCCGGCGCCCGCCGTTCAGCGATCCGGAGGTGACCGCCGATGGCAGCCCCCGGGCCAGCGTTTCCCTGAAGCGGCTGGAAACCCTGTGGGTGAACACCGGAACCCTGTGCAACATCACCTGTGCCCATTGCTATATCGAATCCAGCCCCCGGAATGATCGTCTGGCCTATTTTACCCTGGCCGACCTGGATGGTTTTCTCGACGAGATCAGGGAAGGGGAGCTCGGCACCGAACTGATCGGTTTCACCGGCGGGGAACCCTTCATGAACCCGGAGCTTCTTCCGATGCTTGAACGGGTTCTCGGGCAGGGCCTGCGTGCGCTAGTTCTCACCAACGCGATGAAGCCGATGATGCTGAAGCGCGACGCCCTTGCCGATCTTGGCGCACGCCATGGCGCCGCACTGGACCTTCGCGTGTCCATCGATCATTTCGACCCGCACCTTCACGACGAGGAACGGGGACAGGGAAGCTTCGCCGCGACCCTGGCCGGGCTGTCGTGGCTTGTTCGGGCAGGGTTTTCCCCCTCTGTCGCGGGGCGGACACGATGGGATTCCGATCTGCCTGCCCTTCGGCGCGGTTATGCCCGTCTTTTCGCCGCCCATGACATCGCCATCGATGCCGAGGATCCTGCCCGGCTCGTCCTGTTTCCGGAAATGGATGGCATGGCAAAGGTTCCGGAAATTACCACCGCCTGCTGGGGAATCCTTGATCTATCGCCGGACGAGATGATGTGTGCCTCGTCACGCATGGTGGTCCGCCGCAAGGGGGCGGCTCGTCCTTCGGTGGTGGCCTGCACCCTGATTCCCTATGATGCGGCCTTCGAACTGGGGGCGACCCTGTCCGGATCACGGAACAGGGTCTTCCTGAATCATCCCCATTGCGCGCGTTTCTGTGTGCTGGGTGGTGGCAGCTGCACCAGCGGCCAGGCCTGATCCTGATTCGGCACCCAACAATTCTCCTGCTGGAACAGCATTCCCGTTCGCGGTTTTCCGCTCGTGCCGGCTCATCTGCTCAGGCTCATGCCTGGTGAGGATTTCGACCGTCCACGATGGATGGCATTTGAGATAAATTCGCGATAAATCCGAAACGCATCGATTTGACGCGGTCTTCGTCCTGTCGGATACAGGAAGGGGTTTGGTCCCAACGGCCTATCCCCTTGTCGGTCCCACTGATCAGTCCCTCGGATCAGTCCCCCATGGAGCCGCGTGATGGTTTCCATCTATCCCTCCGGTCTGTCCTCGACGCGAAATCCTCCCGAGCCCTTGTCGGGTCCACGGGCCTCTTCGGCCCCATCGGGGGATGGGCGGCGGAGAGAGCCTTCCTCCATGGCATCGCGCCCGTCACGTCCGCCGGGCAGCGAATGGAGTCCCGATGAGGGGCAGGGAGAGAACACCCCCGTTCCCGTTCCCGATCAGCGACTCGCCAGCGATGATGACAAGGCTTCTTATCCGGCCGTCACGGCCAGCCTGCTTGCGGGCGATGGCATGAGCGATCAGGCCCTGGATGCCCTGTTGCAGGAATTGCGCGCCCTCGAGAAGGCCCCTTCCGGGCCCCATGGCCTGGAGAGGGCTGGGCCTGCCGGGGAATCCGATGCCGATCGCAGCAAGGCCATGGCCGTGGCTTTGCCTTCCGGGCGGCATCATCATGCGGCCAGCACCTATCGAAGCTTCGCCATCGCGCCGGAAAAGCGCCGGTTGCAGACCGGCCTTATCCTGAACACGGATCTGTAGTTCAGGGTCTCACTTCGGCGCGTCTCTTTCCGGGTTCTGAATGTCCGAAGCGGTGAACCAGACCGCGTCGAAGGGCAGCGTTTCGGCGTGAATCGGGCCGGCGTAATCCCCGGGCATGAGGTTTCCTTCCTCCACCACGATCATGGCAAGGGCAAAGGTTGCCGAGAGACTTCCCTCTTTCTGGCGTTCCATGTGCCAGGGAACGCCGTGATCCTTCCGGACATGGCCATAACCGGCAATCAGCACCGCGAAGCCGTGGCCCGGTTCCTGTCTCAGCAGGATGTTTGCCATCTGGGCATCGCGGGCGAACTGGGCGGCCGCAAAGGCTTTCGCGCGATCCCGGCCCAAAATATGGCCATGCGCTGCTTCCATCAGAAGGGCCATGGAGCGAAGGGGTTCGGCGGGAACGTCATCGAGCCGCAATACGGCGCGCAGGGATGAATCGAGGGCGGCAAACCCTCCGTCGAGGATCGCACGGAGGGATTCAGGGGCAAGATTGGCGCCAAGAATGAAAGGCGCGGCCGGGGCAAAGGCCTCGGCGATGGGGGCATAATGGCGGCGCCAGTCGGGCCAGCCGGATCGGTCCCATTGCAGGGCATCCCCAAGCCCGGCTATGCCTGTGGGATCGTTACGGAAATGTGCGTCGATCTCTTCCTGGCGGGAAACAGGGATCATTTCATAGGCAAGGATACGGGCATGCCCCGGCCCCTTCTGCCTTGCCAGCTCGCCGGTGATCCATGCCTGCAGGCGATGATGCTCGCGATGGCCGTGACGTTCCCCGAGCAGCGCGTGGGAACGTTCGGCAATCCGGTTCAGCAGGGTTTCGGGCGTGATGAATCGCGCCTCTTCCACGGCCCAGATCCTGCCGGCCAGGGGGTGGGAAGCCTGGTCCTGATCGGAAACCTTCACGCTGGCGGAGGACGCCCCATGGGAGGGGGAAGCCAGCCAGGGGCAGGATGACACGATCAGCAGGATCAGACAGAAGCCGCGGAGCATCGCCCGCTCCTTCCCGAAAGGCCCCGTTTGTCTGTGATTACACGAACAGGGTCAGCACAAGCATCGCGCAAAGAAGAACCGCAACCCAGAGGACGGTGGATCCTGTCGGCCAGGTTCGGGCCAGAATTCCCTGAGGACCGTGATGGCGGTAGACCCCTGCGACAAACCGGTTCAGCCTGATCTGCAGACGCATCAGGGCGCGCATCTTCAGATGATCGAACAGGCTGATGAAGGCACCGATCATGGAGGGCACCATGCGGCGATACACCCAGTCGGTATCAAGGTTGATCTTCGGCTTGCCCTTCGCGATGCCGATCATGACGAAGAAGGCAAGACCGGCAAAGAGAAGAAGCTGAAGCTCCCAGAGAACATGGCCGACGGTATAGGCATTGTAGTCGACCGGACTCATCAGCACCGCATAGAGAGGATCGGGATAGATCCCGAGAAGGATGCACAGCGCCGCCGCGATCGCCATGGCGATCAGCATGTTGCGGGGGGCTTCCTGCGGCTTCAGTCCGCACTCCTTGCCGAAGAACACGAAGTAGGGAAGTTTCAGCCCGGTGCTGAGGAAGGTCCCGGCGGCGGCAAAGGACAGCATCAGCCAGATGGCTGCCTGTTGGGAAACGGCGGCCGATTCGACGATCATCGTCTTGCTGATGAAGCCGCTGAACAGGGGAAAGGCCGAGATCGAGAAGGCTCCGACCATATAGAGGACCAGAGTCACGGGCATGTAGCGGTACAGCCCGCCAAGCTCGGTCATCCTGGCGCGCCCGGTCATGGCGATGACCGCGCCGGCTCCCATGAACAGAAGCGCCTTGTAGAGAATATGGGTGAAGGCGTGGGCGGCCGATCCGTTGAGGGCAAGGAGCGTCCCCATGCCGACCCCGCAGACCATGTACCCTACCTGGCTGATGATGTGGTAGGAGAGCAGGCGTCGCATGTCGTTGGCAAGGGCGGCGAAGATCACCCCCCAAAGGGTCATGATGGCCCCAAGCCACATCAGGAGTTCGACCCCCGGATAGCCGCGCAGAAGAACATAGACGGCGGTCTTGGTGGTGAAGGCGCATAGAAAGACGCCACCCGTGACGGTCGATTCCGGATAGGCGTCCGTCAACCAGGCATGGATCGGCGGGGCCGCCGCATTGACCAGAAAGCCGATGAGGATCAGATAGAAGGCGAGGCCTTCTCCGGTGATCACATCAAAGGCGATCGAGCCGGTTTCGACATAATACAGGACGATGCCGCTGAGCAGGATCACGCCGCCGGCCGCATGAACCAGAATGTAGCGCCAGCCGGCACCCCAGGACACACGGTCACGCCTGGCCCAGATCAGCCAGACGCTGGAGAAGACCATCAGTTCCCAGAACACGTAAAGGCTGATCAGGTCGCCGGCGAACACGACCCCGAGTGAGGATCCCGCATAGATCAGCGCCGCGACATGCTGAAGGGGATCTTTCACATGCAGGGCAAAGATCGCGCCGATCAGAAGGATGATTCCGAACACATAGGCAAAGACGAGGCTGAGGGAATCCACACGCCCCAGCACGAGGTCGAGACCAAGGAAGGAGAAGGTGGCGAACACCCCATGGCCCAGGCCGAGGATCATCACCAGCACCACTGCGGGAAGCGCAAGGAGATAGGCCTGCTGAAGACGTCCCTTGAGCAGGGGCAGGGCAAGGGCGCCGAGGATCAGGACGATCGACGGATGAATCCAGGCAAGGCCCAGCCACTCAGTCATCGTAATAGTCCTCGTCCCGATAAAGCAGGGCAAGCCCGAGCCCCTTGGCGATCAGAATGATCAGGGCACAGGCCACGAACCCGTA
>JBJHAU010000013.1:0-19181 GCA_050480665.1 Alphaproteobacteria bacterium
CGATGGTGGCGGTTGGTTCGACAGAGAAATGGTGAAGCGATGATCCTTCTTCAGCCCGTTCACGCCATTCTCCCTTACGGCCTTGTCGCGCTTCTGGTGTGGGCCGCGGTCGAGGATTGTCTGCGCCGCAGGATCCCCGACAGGATTGTTCTGGCCGTGGCCGGGCTCTGGGGCATCCACGCCCTGGGTCATGCCCTGACGGGTGTGACGGCGGATCCTTCCTTCATGGTTCCCGGCGATGGCGCCATCGCTTCGGGTGTCGGATCGGTCTTTTCGAATATCGGTTTGAATATCGGTGGGTCTCTCCTTTCCGCCCTGGCGGTATTCCTTGCGGGGCTTTTCGCCTTTCGCCTGCGGGTTCTGGGAGGGGGGGATGTCAAGCTTCTGACCGCCTGCGCCCTGTGGACGGGCGGCACATATCTGATGCTTTTTCTGGCGGTCACCGCCATGGCCGGCGGCGTTCTGGCCCTTCTCCAGCTGTCCGCCCGACTGGTTCCGGCGCTGGCGCGTCGGGTCCTGCGTGGGGCGATGGCGGGAGCAGGGGGAGGCCGGACAATGGGGATCGGGCATGTTCGGAATGGCTCCGGAAGCGGAGAGATCGATGCCTGCGGGGCAGACAGGCAGGAAACCGCCATGCGTCAGGCTCTGGATCAAACCGTGCCCTATGGGGTGGCCATCGCCTTCGGGGGTGCCCTTGTCGCCTTTCATCTGGCCGGCGCTGCCTGAAACGGCGGTGCATCCGGCCATCATTCCGGCCCGTTCCCAGGGCTCGTCGAGGAGTATGCCGCCATGTCGTTGCGTCTGATCCTGATGGTCCTTCTGGCCCTCGCCGCCGCTGCGGGGACGGCGCTCTTCGCGCAAAGCTGGGTCCGCTCCGAACAGGCGGCCCTGGTGATCCCGGAAGCTCCGCCAGCTCCCCAGATTCTGGTGATCCGTGGCGATCTTTCGGCCGGGCAGTTTGTCAGGGAACAGGATCTGCGCTGGCAGGCCTGGCCAGAGGAAAGCATGGCCCCGGCCTATGTGCGACGCGGCCAGCGGGACGCTTCAGCCTTCGAGGGGGCCGTGGTCCGGATCGGTCTGGCTGCCGGCCAGCCGGTGACCGATGGTCTTGTTGTCCGACCGGGCGATCAGGGGTTCCTGGCGGCGGTGCTGCAGCCGGGCATGCGTGCGGTCTCGATCCAGGTGAACGCCATTTCCGGGATTTCCGGTTTTGTCTTTCCCGGCGATCGGGTGGATCTGATTCTCACCCATCGTGTCGGCGCCCGTTCCGGCGAGAACAGCCGCCTTGTCGGGGAAACCGTGCTCGAGGATGTCAGGGTTCTGGCGGTCGATCAGGAAACCGATGATCGCAAGGCGATGAGCCGGGTGGCCGTGGCGCGGACGATGACCTTCGAGGTGACCCCGAAACAGGCGGAAAAGATCGCCATCGTGACCCGGCTCGGCCACCTTTCGCTCAGCCTGCGAAGCCTGGCCGTTGCGGAACAGGACATGATCCCGGCCGCCGACCCCGCGCCTGTCCAACGCCTCGATGTGCCGGCGGACAGTGATGTGCCTGCAGACAGCCCCGGCCCGTCATTGGCCGGTGCGCCATCCGCCAGTCCGCTGCCGGAGGAGAGGAACGGGGCCGCGCCGCCCTTGCCCCTTCTGCCTTCGGCCGAGAGAGGGCAGCGCGGTGGCGTGACGCTCGATACCGAAGTCAGCCGCATGCTCGGCGGCCCCGATCACGCGAGGACAAGGGTTCAGATCGTGCGCGGGAGCCAGATGAGTCATCAGACCTTCGGATCCTCGCCTGGGCAGGATCCGGATCATCCCGAAGCTGAAGCCTTCTGAGCGCCGGTCATGCCGAACGCCGGTTGTTCTGAATCGAGGAGACCCTGAAGATGCTGCGCTGGTTTGCCATGGCCGTCGTTCTGGTCGGTATTGTCACGGTTCCCCGTGGCGAGCCGGTGGCCGAGCGGGATTCCCGCCAGACGGAAATGATCGGTCCCGAGGCGCAGATGCTGCCTCTTGCGCTCAACCGGGGCCAGCTCGTGCGGTTTCATGGCCCGGCCAGTTCGGTGTTCGTTGCCGATCCGAGGATCGCCGATGTTCAGGTCAAGTCGCCGACCCTTGCCTATGTCTTCGGCAAGCGGGCCGGAGAGACAAGCCTTTTTGCCGTCGATTCCACCGAACGTCTGCTTGCCAATCTTCGTGTTTCGGTGAGCCACAGCATCGAGCCGATCAGCGAAGCCCTGCGAAGCCTGTTGCCCGATGTCGAGCTTGGCGTGCATCCCGTGGGGGATGCGGTGATGCTGACGGGAATCGTTCCGACAGCCCATCATGCCGAAGAGGCCCGCGCCCTGACCGCCCGTTTCACCGGCGATGAGCATGTTCTGAACAGGCTGAAGGTTCTGGGGCCCAACCAGGTGAATCTTCGTGTCAGGGTGGCCGAGGTGAACCGGGCGGTGGTCAAGCAGATCGGGGTCAACTGGGATTCGGTTCTGCGCATGGGCTCCTTTGCCCTGGGCATGGCGACAGGCGGCCCCCTTGGCGCCATTGCCGGAAACACGGTTACCGCCGGGGTCCGGACAGGTAGCCTCGACATCAACGGGGTTCTCGATGCGCTGGAAAACGAGGGTCTTGTCTCGGTTCTGGCAGAGCCGAACCTGACCGCTGTCTCGGGCGAGACGGCCAGCTTCCTTGCCGGGGGCGAATTTCCCATAACCGTGCCTCAGGCCGACAACACCATCACCATCGAGTTCAAGAAGTTCGGTGTGGGCCTTGCCTTCACCCCGACCGTTCTGGACGGGGGGCGGATCAGTCTCAAGGTCAGCCCCGAGGTGAGCCAGCTGTCTTCAACCGGAGAGGTGCGGCTGAACAACATTTCCGTTCCGGGCCTCGCCACCCGCCGTGCGGAAACCACGGTGGAACTCGGCTCGGGGCAGAGTTTCGCCATCGCCGGCCTGATCCAGAACAATGTCAGCCATGATGTGCAGCGGTTTCCCGGTCTTGGCGATCTGCCCGTGCTGGGAAGCCTGTTCCGCTCCGACCAGTTCCGAAGGAACGAGACGGAGCTGGTCATCATCGTCACCCCCTATCTGGTCAGGCCGGTCTCGGGAACCCGCATGGCCGAGCCCGTCGATGGGCTGGTGGCGCCCGGCGATCGCGCAAGGATCGAGACAGGCGCCCTCTTTCAGAGCCGCCCGGGACGGGGCGCCATGGCCCCGGGCGATCACGCCATGCCTTCCCATGCTCCGCTGTCGTCTGCGGCACCCGGTTTTTCCTTCGACTGATCAGGGAGAGAACGATGATCCAGCCATTTGCCCGTTTCGGGATCGGCATCGGGGCCTTCGCCTGCCCCCCCATGGAATGGCGGCGCGGGGCGATCTGTGCCCGGGGACGGCAGATTTTCGGGCCCGTCCTGCTTCTTGTCCTGTTCCTCGGGGTCGGCTGCGCGCCCGATGTCACCCACTGGACCTCTGCGGCTTCCCCCATGCAGAACCAGGTTCAACTGGTGCATCTTCAGCACGACGTGGCCTTCGATGTCGGGGCGCCAGCGCTGGGCGAGGCCGCCGCCGATGTTCTGGCGGCCTTTGTCGCCCGACAGGGGATCGGCCCTTCAGACCGGCTGTACCTGGTGGCCCCCGGCGAGGGTGGGGTGCAGGCGGCGCGTCTTGATGCGGTGGTGCGCGCGCTGAGACGCGACGGACTTGCTGCAAAGCCTCTGGCCGATGCGCCCTGGGCGGGTCCGGTGGAGGCAGACCGGATTCGCCTCGTGGTTCATCGGCTGATCGTTCTCGGGCCGGATTGCCCGGATTGGCGGAAGCCATCGGGTGCCGATCCCGCCAATGCACCGGGCGCCAATTTCGGCTGTGCAACCACGCGGAATCTGGGCCTGATGGTGGCCGATCCCGCCGATCTGTTCGCAGGGCGGGATGAGGGTGTTCAGGACGGAACCCGTGCTGCCGCTGCCGTTCATCGCTACCGCAGCGGAACGGTGACACCACTCAACCGGGTGACGGTTGCGCCATGAGCAGCCTGCCGGAACTGAAGACCGGTGCGGAGGAATCCGGTACGAGCCCGTCCATCGGGGCCGTATCGGGCCTCGGGAGCGGGCTTTCTCCCGCCCTCGCGCCCGGGCGGGTGATGGCCTTTGTCGATGATGAGGCGGCCCGGGATGTGCTGGCCCGGGCCGGAGAGGAGATGGGGTGGACATCTCTGGAAATCCTTCCCGGAGGACTCGAAGGCGCCATCGCCCGGCTCGCCGGGGTTCGCTCGCCGGATCTTCTTCTGGTGGACAGCGGAGACGGTGCCGATCCCCTGGCCCGCTTCAATGCCCTGGCCGATGTCTGCGAGGCGGGTACCACGGTGATCGCCTTTGGCCCCCTCAACGATCTGAAGCTGTTTCGCGCCCTTACCGCCGCGGGCATCGCCGATTACCTGCTGAAGCCGTTGACCCTGGGGGATCTCTCCCGTTCGGTGGCGCAGGCCATGGCGCCCGGACCGGAAAGCAGGTCTGCGCCATCCGGACGTCTGATCACGGTCAGCGGGGCCCGGGGCGGGATCGGGGCATCGCAGATTGCTGCGGGCCTGGCCTGGTTCGCCTGCGAACGAGCCGGGTTGAAGACGGCCCTGGTCGATCTTGACCTTGCCTTCGGGGTGGCGCCCCTGATCTTCGATCTCGAGCCCGGGGCCGGCCTTGCGGAAGCCCTGGCGCAGCCGGACAGGATCGATTCCCTGTTTCTGGAACGCGCCGCCCTGGCCGCAAGGCCCGGGCTTTCGATCTTTGCCGCCGAAGCCGGGCTCGATCCGCCGCCGATTCTGGCTCCGGAAGGTGTCGAGACACTGCTTGAGGTTCTGGTCGAACAGTTCGATACGGTCATTGTCGATACCCCGCGCGAGAGGCTTGCCGATCAGCCGGCCCTGCTGGCCCGATCCCAGGCGGTGGTTCTGGCCAGCGATCTCTCGCTCGGGGGCTTGCGCGATTCCCTGCGAATCGTTGCCCTTGCCGAAGGTTCGGCCCCCGCAGGGGGGGTGCATCTCGCCATTTCCCAGAGCCGCCCGCCGTCGCGCTGCGATCTTGCGATCCGGGATTTCGAGAAGGCCATCGGTCGCAGCGCTGCCGCGATCCTTCCCCATGATCCCCGGGCCATGGCCCGGGCCGTGGCGGCAGGCCATCCTTTCATGGCCGAGGGAGGGCGCGCGGCAAAGGGGATGACGGCCCTGGCCCGGCAGTTGTTTCCCCATCCCCGCAAGGGGGCGAAGGGCGGTCTCTTCGGCTTTCTCCGGGGGGGAGGCACACGATGAGACGCGGCGGGTTCGGGCGGCGCGACCAGCCGGGGAGTGCCGGGGTTCTCCACCTGCGTGCGGTGGAAAGCCTTCCCCGTCAGGATGCCGATGCGCCCGCCGCCCCGCCCGCCGCCCCGCCGCCGGTCCAGGCCTCCGCCTCGCGTTCCGCTCCGCCGGCCTTTTCCGGCCCGCTGCCGGATTCCCCGCCGCCGGAAATGGTGCAAAGGCGCGTCCAGTCGAGGCTTCTTCAAAGGGTGGATATCCACATCCTTGCCCGCCTGCCCCGGCCGATGCTGGCCCGGCAGGTGGACGGGCTGGTGCGGGAAATCCTTGGCGAGATGCGCCTTGCCCTGGACGATCTTGCCCAAAGACATCTCGTCACCGCTCTGGTTCGCGCCATCCTGGGCGAGACCGACGATCTTGCGGATCTTGCTCCGCCTTCCGATCCCCTGCGGGTCGAGGATGACGAAACCGCGCCGCCGGCTCCGGCGGCGCGATCCCCGCTTCAGGATACCCGGCGGGCGATCCAGTCGGCCCTGATGGAACGGATCGATGTGGCCGCGTCGATGCGCCTTCCCCGCAAGGAGCTGGCCCGACAGATCAGCGACACGGTCGTGGATCTGCTGGAAGAGATGAAGATCCAGCTGAACCTGATGGAGCAGCGCGATCTTGTCAGTGCCCTGCTGAACGAGATGCTTGGCCTTGGCCCTCTCGAACCGCTTCTGGCCGACGAGAGCATCACCGACATCATGGTGAACGGCCCGAACCAGATCTATGTGGAACGCAGGGGCAAGCTGGAACTGACCGACATCTGCTTTCGCGACAACGCTCATGTGATGAACATCGCGACCCGGATCGTGACCCGGATCGGCAGGCGGATCGATGAATCCCAGCCTCTTGTCGATGCCCGGCTCGAAGATGGCAGCCGGGTGAACATCATTGCTCCGCCGCTGGCGATCGACGGGGCCTCGATCTCGATCCGGAAATTCTCCAGGCAGAAGATCACCCTCGACAGGATGGCCTCCCAGGGGAATCTCTCCGAGGCGATGGCCAAGGTGCTGAAGGTTGCTTCCCGGTCGCGGCTGAACATCCTGATTTCCGGCGGGACCGGCTCGGGCAAGACGACGCTTCTGAACGCCATGAGCAGGCTGATCGATCATGGCGAGAGGGTCGTCACCATCGAGGATGCCGCCGAGTTGCAGTTGCAGCAGCCCCATGTGGTGCGTCTGGAAACGCGCCCCCCCAATCTGGAAGGGGGCGGCGAGATCACCATGCGGGACCTGGTCAAGAATGCCCTTCGGATGCGTCCCGACAGGATCATCATCGGCGAGGTGCGCGGCGCCGAGGCGCTGGACATGCTTCAGGCCATGAACACCGGCCACGACGGCTCCATGTCGACGATCCACGCCAACACCCCGCGAGAGGCTCTCGGCCGGCTCGAGAACATGGTGGCGATGGCGGGGGTTCACCTTCCCGCATCGGCGGTGCGCACCCAGATCGCCTCGGCCATCGGCATGATCGTGCAGGTCAGCCGCATGCGCGACGGGATGCGTCGGGTCACGAGCGTGACCGAGATCACCGGCATGGAAGGCGACATCATCACCACCCAGGAGCTGTTCGCCTATCGCTTCGAGGGCGAAGCCGCCGATGGCCGGCTGAGCGGGACCTTCACCGGCGCCGGGCTGCGGCCGGCCTTCCTGCCGAGGGCCGAATATTTCGGGCTTGGCCGGATCCTGCTGGAGGCCCTGACATGACCGCCGCGATCCTGCCCTGGATGGTGGCCGCCGCCGTCTTCGCTGCGGCCCTGGGCCTTGCCGGGATGTTTTTCGGCCAGGGTCCGCGCCTGCAACGGCGTGCCGAGCGCCTGGCCCGCCGTGTTGCCGGGGCCCGTGTCCGCCCGGATGCTCCGGCGCGGCTGGGGCTTGCGCCCGAACAGGGATGGGAACGTCGTCTCGCGCGGATCGTGCCGCGCCCCGAGGTTCTCAGACGGCGTCTGGCCGCAGCCGGAACGAGCCTTTCCGTGGGGCGTTACGGGCTGGTCTGCGTGGCGGTGGGGCTGGTGGCCCTGGCGCTTCTTTCGGCCGTGGCGGGGCTTCCGCCCGGGGCGGCGCTTCCGGGGGCCTTTGCCTGTGCGCTTCTGCTTCCCCATGCCTGGCTCGGTCGGCGTATCGATGCCCGGCGCGAGGCCTTCCTGAAACGCTTTCCCGAGGCTCTGGACCTGATGGTGCGCGGGCTGCGTTCCGGGCTTCCCGTGGCCGAAACCATGAAGGAGGTCGGCCGGGAAATGGCCCGGCCCGTGGGCGAGGAGTTTCAGCGGATCACCGATCAGGTGCGGCTTGGGGCAACCCTGGAGCAGGCCCTGTGGAAGGCGGTGGAACGGCTGGAAACGGCGGAGTTCAAGTTCTTCGTGATTACCCTTTCGATCCAGCGGGAAACCGGCGGCAATCTTGGCGAGACCCTGGCCAATCTTGCCGAGATCCTGCGCAAGCGCCAGCAGATGCGGCTGAAGGTGAAGGCCATGTCGTCGGAGGCGCGGGCCTCGGCCGGCATCATCGCCGCGCTGCCCTTCGTGATGTTCGCGATCCTTGCCCTGATGAGTCCGGATTATGTCTTCGCCCTGTTCACCGATCCGCGCGGAACCGTGCTGCTGGTGATCGGCGGGGTCATGATGCTGATCGGCATCGTGATCATGGCGAAGATGGTGCGATTCGCGATCTAGGAGGCGGGTGATGCGCGATTCGCTGTTCTCCGGGTCCCTGTCCGGGAATCTTCTGTCCATGGCATCCGGCCCCGAGGCGATCATCGTGCTGGCCGGGTTTTCCGCATTCCTTTCGGTGATCGTGCTGTGGCAGGCGCTCAGGCTTGGCGACACCACGATCCGCCGCGCTCGCTCGATTCTTGAAAGGGAGGCAAGCCTGCGGCGTGCGGCGCTGGCGCCGGGCCACCACGCCAGCCGCCGCTTCCTGCCGGCCGGGCTGATGGCCCGGGTGGTGGCGCGCCTCAGGCTGATGCAGGGCAGCAGAACCCGCGCCATGCGCGAACGTCTGGCCCAGGCGGGGCTGCGCTCGCGCGAGGCGCTGATCGTCTTCCTGTTCTGCAAGCTTACCCTGCCGCTGGCCTTCGGGATCGGCGCCATCCTTGTGTTCGAGGTTCTTCGCCTTTATCCCCTCCCGGCCACCGGCCGCAGCCTTGCCGCGCTCGGGTGCGTGCTGTTCGGTGCCTGGGCGCCCGACTTGTGGGTGAAGAACCGGATCGAGAAACGGCGTCAGGTCATGACGCTCGGCCTTCCCGATGCGCTGGATCTTCTGGTCATCTGTGTCGAGGCGGGGTTGAGCCTCGATGCGGCGATGAAGCGCAGCGCCGGCGAGCTGGGGCTGAATGCGCCCGAACTGGCCGATGAATTTCACCTGACATCGGTGGAGCTCGGCTTTCTTCCCGATCGGGCAGAGGCCTTGCGCAATCTGGCCGCGCGCACCGGGATCAAGCCGGTGGCGGGCATGGTGGGCGCGCTGCTTCAGACCGAGAAGTTCGGAACCCCGGTGGCTCTCTCCCTGCGGGTTCTGGCGGCGGAATTCCGCTCCGAACGGCTGTTGCGGGCCGAGGAAAAGGCGGCGCGGCTTCCGGCGACACTGACCGTGCCGATGGTGATCTTCATCCTGCCGGTGCTGTTCATCGTGCTGATCGGGCCGGCGGCCCTGACCACCATCGACAGCCTCAAGGGCCTCTAGCCTCTTCCTTGCGCCCGGCGCAGGCCCTGCCTGTCGGGCCCGGGGGATCGCTTCAGCCGGGCTGGCCCGTGTGTCGGGCGGTGCCCAGAAGTCTCAGGCGGCGATCCTCCTGCGACAGGCCTTGAAGCATCTCATACCAGGCGAGCATGCGCTGGGCCTCGCGATAGGAATGATCCGCCACAAGCAGGGTGAGCGCCTCCCTGTCGCGTCCCGCAAGCCCCAGGGCAAGGGCCAGATTCTGCCGCCCCTGGCGAGTGGCCTGTCCGTTCCGGACAAGAGGGGCGAGCAGGGCGATGGCTTCTTCCGTCTGCCCCGCAAGGGTCAGGGAAAACGCCAGATTGGCAAGAAGGGCGGGATGCTCGGGATCAAGCGCCAGCCCGGCGCGAAAGGCCGCCATGGCCCGGGCGGCGTCATGCCGGGCTTCATGAGCGATGCCGAGCAGGTTGTAGCCCATGGAATCCGGCGTTTCGGCCATGGAGTCCCTCAAGGGCTCGAGGGCGAGACCGGGCTCGCCAAGAACGATCAGCGCTCGCCCCAGCCCTTGCAGGGCATGGCGATCCGTGGGCGCGACCTCGAGAGCCCGGGAAAAGGCCAGCCGTGCCTCATCGGCGGCGGAGGCGGCAAGCAGCGCCTCTCCCGTGCCGGTCAGAAGCTCCACATCGTTGGGAAGAAGCCCAAGGGCGCGCCGATAGATGTTGATGGCAGAACCCGGATCGCCAGCCTTGAGGCTGGCCCGGGCCACCCGTCCCAGCGCCCGGGCCGCGGCGGCGGCATCGGGATCGGCCCGCTCGGCGGTCGCCAGGCGTTCGGCCGGTGTCGGACGCGCCGCATCGCGATAGGAATCGGTGGCGCAGGCCGAAAGCAGAAGCAGCAGCCCGCCCAGCATTCCGCCAACAACAGAAGGCAGGCGCCCAGCGGCCGGCGCGGGAAACGGCCGCACGGCAACAGAGGGTGCAACACAGGGTGCGGAAGGCCTTGCGGCCATTCCGGGCGGGGCGGCAGAAGGGCAGGGGATCGCGCTCATGGACCGAGGATCGGCCCCGAACCCTTTCATGCCGGTAAAGAATGGCTTGAATCCGAAACGATGGATTCGGAACGATGGATCCCGAACGGTTGCGGCCGCCCGACCGCCATGGAGCCCGGCGGCCCCCGGAAAGAATCGCGGCCAGATCAGTCCTTGGCGGAAATCGGCCGACGCCGGATCTCGCGGCCCATGTAGTGCGCCTTCGTCTTGTCGTAGAGAAGTTCGGCCACATCATCGGCATGGAACAGCTTGATCAGCTGATCGACCTGGCCAAAGAGCGGCAGCAGCACCTTGCGCTTCTGGGCGAGGTCGAGGGCAATGTCCATGTCCTTTTCCTGCCAGGTGAAGCGGGTGCTGTCCCAGCGTTCCAGCGTGCCGTTGGTGCCGGGGCACTGGAGCAACGTTTCCCGCAGGGCCTGGGCGTCGATCCCGTAGGCCTTGGCCAGAAGCAGAACCTCGTAATTGGCGATGCTGTGGGCCCAGTGCAGCATGTTGTTGCAGGTCTTGCCGATCTCGCCGGCGCCCAGCTCGCCAAGATGGGGGGCCGCCCGCGAGTAGCATTCCAGCACCGGGCGCACCTTGGCGTAGTCCTTCCTGGATCCGCCGCAGGTCGAGACAAGGGTTCCGTCGCGAGCGCCGTCGAGCCCATAGCAGACAGGCGCATCGATCACGCCGATTCCCTGCTTGCCGGCAATCTCGGCGCATTCGCGAACCATGTCCGGATGGCTTGTCGCGGTGATCACGATCACGGCGCCCTTCTTGCCTGTTCCGGCGATGTCGGTCACCACCTGCTTCACCTGGTGATCATAGCCGACCATCACGATCATCACATCGCATGTCGAGGCCAGTTCCGCCAGGCTGCGGGTCGGTGCTACGCCGTGTTTCTTCGCAGCCGCAAGGGCCTTCCGATTCAGGTCGAATCCGTAAACCGCGAACCGTCCCTCGCTCTTGGTGGCGACATGACGGGCCATTTCCCCGCCCATTTCCCCAAGGCCGACAAAGCCGACATTCATGACCATGACCTGCGCTCCACTGCTGTGTTTTCCTTGTCCCTTCCTAGCACGGCCCGGTCGGCCGGCCAACGCCCGAGGAGCCCTGCCGGAACGGGGTCTGTTTGACTCCTGTGCCATGGGGCGATTAGATCGGGGCGTTCCCACAGATCAGGAGAGTTCCATGGCCCGCGCTTTTGAAGACCATTGCTGGAAGGATGTGATCGATAGCGACCTGCTTGAAATCTACAGCGCCTATGAACGCGATCTCTATGTTGGCGAAAAGCCTGCGGTTCTGGTGATCGATCTCTACAAGAACGCCTATCGCGGCGGCAACAAGCCGGTGATCGAGGCGAATCGTGAATCTGCCGGAAGTTGCGGCGAGAATGCCTGGAACGCCCTGCCGCCGACCCAGGCCCTGCTCGCGGCGGCGCGGGCTGCCGGCGTGCCGGTGATCTACACCACCCGCCATGTCGACACCGGCGGGGTGCAGTCCACCAATCGCTCGATGCGGAAGAAACTTTCCTCCGATGCCTATGACATCATCGACGAGGTCAGCCCGCAGGATGGCGAACTTGTGATCTACAAGGAGCGCGCCTCGGCCTTCTTCGGCACGCCGCTGATCGCCCATCTCAACCAGAGGGGAATCCGCTCCCTGATCGTTCTCGGCGAATCAACCTCCGGCTGTGTCCGGGCCAGTGTGGTCGATGCCTATTCCCACGGCTTCCACACCACGCTGGTGGAGGAATGCACCTTCGACCGCTCGATGCTGAGCCACAAGGTCAACCTGTTCGACCTTCATCACAAATATGCCGATGTGATGCATGTGGATGAGGTGCTCGATCACCTCAACGCCATGAAGCGTAATACCAGGGCGGCCTGAGGGGCTTCAGCCCTCGAAGCCGTAATCGCGCCTTGCGCCCTCGCGGGTGATGTAGCCTTCGCGAAGATCCGCTTCGATGCGCTCTCTCTGGCGGGTGGCGGGATCGCCGTAGCCGCCGCCACCCGCCGATTCGAGGAAGAAGCGGGTTCCGCCTTCGAGTTCGAAGCGGCCCGAGGCCGGGGTTTCTTCCTCCCCGGCCGTGCCGACCCGGATGACGAAGCGGCTGGCCCGTCCGGGCCGGCCGCCTTCGAGCCCTTCCGGCGGGCACTTGGCCCTGTCGTAGCGGCGGATCACGGTGCCGTCGGCCAGCATTTCATAGGCGCGGCGAAAGGCCAGCCCGCCACGGGCCGCCCCGGCGCCGCCGGAATCGGGAATCAGGGAAAAGGCGGTGACCCGGCAGGGAAATTCCGATTCCAGAATCTCGATCGGCGTCACGTGCAGATTGGAGAGATGGGTCGCGGTGCAGCTTTGCCCGTCATGGCCCGGCCCGGCACCATAGGCGGAGCCAAGAATTTCGTATTGCAGGCTTGCCTGGCCTGCTCTTGCGCCTTTTCCCCAGTTGATTCCGAGGGCTCCGGAGGATCCCGATCCGGCAATCGCCCGTTCCGGACGAAAGCGCCCGAGGGCCGCAAGGATCACATCCACCAGCTTCAGATTCGCCATCTGGTAGGAAGAGACCGGCGCCGGCGCCGTGGCGTTGGTGATGGTGTCCGGGGCGAGGGTGAAATCGACCTGATCGCGGCAGCCATCGTTGAAATGCAGGGCCGGGCCGAGGCAGCCGATCAGGGCATAGAAGCAGCAGGCTTCCACCATCGAGGGGCGCAGGTTGATCGGGCCGCGCGCCTGGGGATCGGAAGCGGAAAAGTCGAAATGCACGCGACGTCCGCGCTTGGTGACGGTCACGGCCATGCGGATCAGGCGATCCCGCTCGACCCCGTCGGTGTCCATGAACCCTTCGGCGCTGGCCTCGCCATCGGGAAGGGCGGCAAGGGCATTGGCGATGTCTTCGGCGCCGGCAGCCAGAATCCGGGCGAAGGCCTCGCGGATCACCGGGGCGCCAAAGCGTTCGGCCAGGGCGGCTATCCGTGTCACGCCCATTTCCGTGGCCGCGATCTGGGCGCCGATATCGCCCATCACCAGTTCCGGCAGGCGGCTGTTGGCGGCGATAAGCCGTTCGAGGTCGTCCACCCTGCGGCCGGCCTCGCGAATGCGCATCGGCGGTAGCAGAAGACCTTCCTGAAAGATCTCGGTTGCGGTGGCCGATGTCGATCCGGGGACGGTGCCGCCGATATCGGCCTTGTGGGCGATCGAGCCGGAAAAGCCGATCAGCTCCGCGCCGGAAAAGATCGGCGCGACGAATCCCATGTCGGAGACATGCGGCAGGCCGGCTTCATAGGGATGGTTGGACACGAACACATCGCCGGGCCGGAGTCCTTCTTCGCCATAGACCTCGAGCACCCTGCGGCAGAAATGCGGATAGACGGTGCCGTGAAAGAACATCGGCGGCGCAAGGATCAGTCGGCCGGACGAATCGAGGATGACGCAGGAAAAATCCCGGCTTTCCCGAATGATGGTGGAATAGCCGGAACGGTAGAAGTGGTAGTGCATTTCATCGACCAGGCCGGCAACCTTGTTGCGGATGATCTCGATGGTGACGGGATCGATCATGATGCAGGGTCCTCGCGGGTCAGGATCAGGTTGCCGAACGGATCCACCTCCGCCGACCAGTCGGGAGGGATGACGGTGGTGGCGTCCATCTGTTCCACCAGGGCCGGTCCGTCGAGGCGGGCGCCCGGATCGAGTCTGTCACGTTCATAGACCACGGCCTCAACACCCTTCAGGCCGCTGAACCAGACCATGCGCCGTCCCTTGCGGGCCTCGCCAGGGGGCCGACCGCGATCCTCGACCGGCTGCGGACGGTATTTCGGAACGGCCACGCGTGCCCTGAGACGGTAACTGACCACCTCGACCTCCTTGTCGGCGGCGGCATGGCCATGAATCCTCGCATGGCAGAGATCGAAACGCTTCCGGGCTTCGGCCAGGGCGGCCTGATCGAAACGGTCAAGCCCATGCAGGGACACGCGGAGCTCGTAGCCCTGCCCGCTGTAGCGAAGATCGATTTCGCGCAGGAAGGTGGCTTCGTCCTCGTCAAGGCCTTCGGCCGCCAGATCCTCTCGCGCCCGGCGTTCCAGTTCGGCGAACAGCCCTTCCGCATGGTTCGGATCGAGTGTGGCAAGGGGGCGAAGTTCGGAGCGGATGGCATCATGCACCACATCGGAGCACAGGAGGCCAAGGGCCGAGAAGGCGCCCGGGCGGGGCGGGACGAGAACGCGGTTCACCCCCAGTTCGGCGGCGACCGATGCCGCATGAACCGCCCCGGCCCCGCCGAAGGGAAGCAGGGTGAAGGCGCGCGGCTCCAGCCCGCGCTTGGCGGCAAAGACGCGGATCTCGTCGGCCATGCGCTCATCGACGATGCGGCGGATGCCCGCCGCCGCTTCCCGGGCCGAAAGGTTCAGGGGCTTGCCGATGGCCTCCAGAAGCGCTTCCTCCGCTGCTTCGATGTCGAGGCTCTGGCTGCCGCCCAGGAAATAGTCGGGGTTCAGGAAACCGCAGACGATATCGGCGTCGGTCACGGTCGGCAGGGTGCCGCCCCGGCCATAGCAGGCCGGGCCCGGGTGGGCTCCGGCGCTTTCCGGCCCGACCGTGAGAAAGCCGCCCTCGGCCCTGGCAATGGAGCCGCCACCGGCCGAGATCGTGGTCATGTCGAGGGAGGGAACGTCGATCTGGCGGCGGGCGATGTCTCCCTCCGTCACCTCCAGGGGGGCTCCCTGTTCGATGAAGGCGATATCCGCGCTGGTGCCGCCCATGTCGAGCGTGATCAGGCCCAGCCGGCCCTCGTCGGAAGCGAGCCATGCCGCCGCCTGGGCACCGGCAGCCGGGCCGGACAGCAGGGTGTGGACCGTATTGTCGCCGCTTTCGGCGGCGCGGAACGGCATCACCCCGCCATTGGACTGCATCAGGAACCGTTGCGGGGTTTCGATGCCCATCCGGAGAAGGCCGCGGTCGAGATCGGCGATGTAGCGGGTCAGCACCGGCGCGAGGTAGGCGTTGACAAGGGTGGTCGACATGCGCGGCCATTCGCGTATGCGCGGCAGGACATCGCAGGAAAGCGAAACCGGAAGATCCGGCACGGTTTCCTCGATCAGGGCCTTGCTGCGGCGCTCATGGGCGGGATTCATGTAGCTGAAGAGATAGACGACGGCGATCGAGTCCACACCGGCATCGCGCAGGTCACGTGCCGCCTTGCGCACCGCATCCTCATCGAGGGGCTCCAGCTCCTGGCCGTCATAGGCGATGCGGCCGCCGATCTCCCGGGTTTGGCTTTGCGGAGCGATGGGTCTGGGGCGTTCGAAGAAATAGTCGAAGGGATTGCCGTCGCGTGCCTGATTCTGGGTTTCCTGGATGGCGTTGAAGCCCCGGGTGATGAGCAGCCCGACACGGGCACCGCGCATTTCCAGAAGTGCATTGGTGGTGATCGTCGTGCCATGGGCAAAAAAGCCGATCTCACTGGCGGCGATGCCGTTTGCCAGGAACCGTCCGACACCCTGAAGCACCCCTTCCGAGGGGTTCGCCGGGGTCGAGGACACCTTCTCGACATGCAGGAGACCGGTCTGTGTATCAAGAAGCACAAGGTCGGTATGGGTGCCGCCGACATCGACCCCAAGGCGATAGCGTCCTGCGCCACTGCCACGGGCCGTGCCTGCCGCCGGGGTGGCGGAGGGAGCGGGACGGGTCTTGCCGGGTTGGGCCATGGGGGAGCGATCCTTTGTATCGGCCTCGATGAAGAGAGGCTCATGCCCCCGGCATCGGGGCTCGGGACAATGATGGAGAGCATCAGCGGGGGGCTGGATCATGCATACCCCGAGGCTCTTTGTGCCTTCAAGCCTTTCGTCTTTGTGCTTTCGGTGGCCGCCTTTCCCTTCCCCGGCCATGACGTTCCCTGTCCGATGACGTTCCCTGTCGATGGAGTCTTGCCGCCAGCGGGCAGGGAAGGGTAGTCTGCCCCTGGGGGCGTGGATGATGTTTACCCTTGAACGCATGGAGAAGCAGAATGGCGGGCACGAAGGTCAAGATCGATTGGGAAGTTCGGGACTATCACATCAACTTTCTTCAGGACATGGCCAAGAAATACCGGATTCCCGATGAAGGGAAAGCCATGCGCGTCCTTCTCGACTATGCCTTGCAGGATGGCGATCTCGATCAGATCTTCGACAAGAAGAACATGCGCTGCATCGCTTGCGGCGGCGTGGTCTGAAGCGGGCATGGCAAAGGCAAATGCGGCCGTTCAGGCCTATCTCGACGCATTGCGGACCGAAACCCTTGTCCAGAAGCTGACCTGGGACCAGTGGCTTGAGGTCGGCCCGCCTCATCCGGAAACCGACTACACCAGTGCCGAGGTCACGACCCGGTTTCATCGCAACGGCTATGACTGGGACATTCATGGCCGCCTGTACACGCCATCCCGGGAAACCCGCCCGGGCCTTGCCTTCGTGATCTTTCACGGCGGCGCCGATTCGGAAATGGTGTTCGATGAAACCCCCGACGGGCGGCCCGGTCAGGCGCGCGTGCTGGCATCGCAGGGATTCCCGGTTCTGTCGATCACCTATCCGGGGCATTTCCCGCCGGGCAACCGCTGGGCTGAACCGATCGCGACCCGCCAGCCGCTGTATCTTCTTGATCGCGACCTGCCCCTGGAAGAGTGTCTCGATCGCAACCTGAAATGCACCTTCAACGTCATCATGCAGGGAGCCGGCCAACTGGTGGATGAAACTCTCGGCGGGCGCGATCTGATCGTCTGGGGGCATTCCACCGGCGGCCCGATGGCCGTGGCGCTGACGCGGTTCACCAGGGCTTCGAAAGTGATCGGCCTTGCCGGGTTCGGCTCAGGGGGCGCGGATGGCTGGCGCAAGGCGTGGCGGGATGCCACGGGCGCGGAAAAGTTCGTTCAGCTGCCTGTCGATCATGTTTCGCGGCGCTCGCCCGACACTTATCGGGCCTCGGGCTACGAGGATCCCCCGGATCTCTGCCCATGGGGAGGGCCCGAAGCCCTGTTTGCCTGGGCCGAATCCTCACATCGTTCCCAGATCAAGACCTCGCTCTGCGACAATCAGCATCGGGGCATCGTCGAAATCTTCGAAGCCTATGCGGAACGGACGGGGCTTCCCCTTTCCGAATATGCCGATCACATGGCGGATCCCGATCCCGCATGGCTCCGCCAGATCTCCGTGCTGCTTCTGGTGGGGGATAACGACAAGGGTCACTGGGTGCATGGCGAGCCGGAATCGAACAAGCGCGAGGTCTACATGGCCGCGCGGTATCGAGAGGCCGGTGTGGGAGCCTGCCATGTGGCGGTGGTGCCGCGTTACGGCCACTTCGGTTTCATGGAACTCCATAACGAGAAATTCGCCTATCTCTGGCTTTGGGCCCTGGCCAACGGCTATTTCGATCGCTAGCCGCCGACAGGATCGGGGCCCATGGCGCGGTGGGACGGGGCATGCCCCGTCTTCCCGCCGGGGTGCGGAACCGGAAAGGGAATCTGACCGATGAACATGGATGAGCTGCTGGCCACGCTGAACCTCTGGGCAGAACAGATCGATCACAAGCCGGACGATCTTCACGAGGTGCATTTCAAGGTGCAGGAGATGATCCGTGAATTCCGGGCCATGAACCAGGAAGTGCCCGAGGATCTTCTCGCCTTCGATCGCGAGCTTGCGGAGCGGATCGACAATCGTGGGAAGGCTGGCGATGACAGGCAGGGCCCGGCGATCCTGCCGAAGGAAGGGCAGGCAGGAGGGGGAGGATCGCTTCGCTATCTGCACGCCATGGTCAGGGTCAGCGACATTGCCGAGTCTCTCGATTTCTACTGCAACCAGCTGGGGCTGATCGAGGTTCGGCGGCGTGACAGCGAAAAGGGACGTTTCACGACCATCCACCTTTGCGCCCCGGACGATGTGGGGCGGGTGCGCCGCTGGAATGCGCCCACGCTCGAGCTGACCTACAACTGGGAGCCGGAAGATTATGGCCAGGCCCGCCATTTCGGCCACATTGCCTTCCAGGTGGAGGATATCTATGCCGTCTGCCAGCGGTTTCTGGATGCGGGAACCGAAATCGCCCGCCCGCCGCGCGACGGGCACATGGCATTCATCCGCTCCCCCGACGGGATTTCCATCGAGCTTCTTCAGAAAGGCGATCCTTTGCCGGTCAGGGAACCCTGGGCCTCGATGGAGAATATCGGCGGCTGGTAGTGCGCCCCTGCCGGTCGGCGCGGGCGGGGCCGTGCGATCGCTTGCCCCGGCTTCGGGCCTCCTTTATAGGGTATCGCATGGATAGGGTATCGCCCCCGACATGCAGGACTTGCCCATAGCCCATAGCGTGCCCATAGCCCATAGCAGGACTCGCCCATACCGGGCTCTCAGACAGGATTCGCACACCGGGCCGCCCCTTCCGGGGATCGCTGCGCCCGGCCCCTTGGCCATCACCCGTGAGGCTCCGCCCCGAGGCGGACAGCATCGATGAACACAGACAGCGGCACCCGACAGGCAGAGGACGGCGTTTCCTTCGTGCTTCCCGTCTTCAACAAGGTTCCGTATCTGCCGGCGGTCTGTCGTGCGCTGGCCGATCAGGCCGGGGATTTCTCCCGCGAATTCATCTTTGTCGATGACGGGTCCACCGATGGTTCGGCAGCCCTGATCGAACAGCTGACCGATGGCTGGGAAAATGTCACGATCCTGCGCCAGAGCAACCACGGTTCAGCCCATGCCACCAACCAGGGGATCGCCCGCGCGCGGATGCCCTTCATCAAGTTCGTCGATGCCGATGATCTGGTCGGACGCCACGGAACCCGGCTTCTGCTCGATGTGCTCCGCCGCGAACCCCCGGCTGTCGTGTCCTTCGGCGATGTGGTGTTCTTTCCCCTGGACGGCCCGGATCCGGACCTGACAAGCACCGACAGGCCCGGGGCGGCCACCCTTCTGGAAAACCCGGTGCGGGCGGCGATCAGGAATTCCCTGTTCAACCCGACCCAGTGCCTGGCCCGGACCGAGGCGGTGCGCAGGGCAGGGGGATGCGACGAGCGCGTCGTCTTTTCGCAGGAATACACCCTGACCCTCAGGCTGGCACGGCTTGGATCGTTCGTGAAGATCGCCGCGCCGGTCGCATGGCGGCCGGAAACGGTGCCCGGAAGCCTGAGCACCAACGAAGCCCGGCAATTGCAGAGGGTGACCATGTCC
>JBJHAU010000014.1:0-19124 GCA_050480665.1 Alphaproteobacteria bacterium
TTGCGGGCCGTGTCGATCGCCTTGCGCATGCGGCGAATGGCCGCATCAAGGCCGCAGAAGATCGCCTCTCCGATCAGGAAATGGCCAATATTCAATTCGCGGATCTGGGGAATTTCGGCCACTCTTGCCGCCGTGTCGTAATCGAGGCCATGGCCCGCATGACATTCAAGGCCCAGACTGTCCGCCAGGGCGGCCGCCTCGACGAGCGCTTGGTAGCGAGCCGGTCTTTCGGCCGGGGCAGCGTCGCAGAATTGACCGGTATGAAGCTCGACCACCGGCACCCCGAGCCCGGCAGCGGCCCGGATGGCCTCAGGATCGGGATCGATGAACAGGGAGACACGGATACCAGCCGCCGCCATCGGGCCAATGAGCCGTTCGAGGACCTCAAGGGTGCCCGAAAGGTCAAGGCCGCCTTCGGTGGTCAATTCCTTCCGCTTTTCCGGCACAAGACAGACCGCATGCGGCCTGTGAGCGAGGGCGATGGCCAGCATTTCCGGGGTCGGCGCCATTTCGAGGTTGAGAGGCAAGGCCAGGTCACGGCACAGGGCCTGGATATCCCGGTCGGAAATATGCCGTCGATCCTCGCGAAGATGCGCGGTGATCCCGTCGGCCCCGGCCATCGCCGCAATCTCTGCCGCGCGAACAGGATCGGGATGCGCCCCGCCCCGCGCATTGCGGATCGTGGCGACGTGATCGATGTTCACGCCAAGCCTGAGCGACGACACCGCCTTGTCCCGGCCTCCCTTCCCCATACCTTCGGCCCCCATGCCTTCGGCCTTAATGCCTTCGGCATCGACAGGATCGACGGGGGGAACGGGATGCCCTGTCCTGTCCGATGACTGGCTCATGATCGTCACGATCCTTCCTCGCCGGCAGGAAGGGCCCTGCGGCTTGCGCGAAGCCTGCGAAGCTGGCGCAGATTCTGATAGCTGGCCACGATCCGGCTGACCAGAAGATAGCTGATCCCCCAGGCCAGAACAGCCGTGGGAATGGCGCCGATCATCATCGGCATGAGAATGTCGAACGGATTCTCGAGGACATGCGAAAGCGAGAGGGTTCTGACGCTTTCCTCGCCCCGATTGCCAAGAATCCAGTTGCCGCAGCGAAAGGTCCAGATCCAGATCAGGGGAAAGGTCCACGGGTTGCCGACGATGGTGCCGATCATCGAGGCCAGGATCGAGGCCCGAAGGCACCAGGCAAGCAGGGCTCCGAGCAGGAAGTGCAGCCCCGGCAAAGGCAGCATGGAGACCGCCGCCCCCGAAGCGAAGCCCGCAGCGATCACATAGGGGGTGCCCGGAAGCCGGCGCAGCCGATGGCTGAAATAGTGAAAACTTCGCCGCCAGCCTCGCTCGGGCCAGAGACTGCGCGCAAGACGACGAAACGCACTGGGCGAGGTGCGGCGACGGAACAGCATGGCCCCGACTAGCCCCGCGCCCTTTCGACCGAATTGATTTCGGGCGTGGCGCGCAGGGCGGCAATGATGTTGGTCAGGTGGCGCACCGTCTCGACCTCGACATCGATCTCCATTTCAAAAAAATCCTGGGATCGCCTTGTAATCTTGAGATTCAATATGTTGCCATGGTTTTTTGCGATAACACTTGAAAGAGATGAAAGTGCGCCCGGCTCGTTGATCACCGTGACATTGATGCGCCCGACCTGGGAATCCGCCGCCTCGACATCCCAGGAAACATCGATCCATCGATCCGGCATGTCGGCAAAGCTTTCCAGCGTATCGCAATCGATGGTGTGGATCGTCACGCCCTTGCCCGGTGTCACGATCCCGACAATTCGGTCGCCGGGAAGGGGATGGCAGCAATTGGCATAATGCACCGCCATGCCTGGTGTCAGGCCGCGCAGGGGGACTGCGCTGTCCCTTCTGTCCCTGCGGGCGCGCGCCTTGCGGGCCGCAGAGAACGGAACCACCTTGCCGCGGGTTCCATGCTCCACTTCTTCCTTGAGCCCGGGAAAGACGGCCACCAGAACTTCCCTGGCCGTGAGAATCCCGGAACCGATCATCGCCAGCAGATCATCCACATGATCCTGATGGAATCGCTTCAGAACGCCCTGAACCGCCTTGTCGGTATAGGTGTAGCCGAATTCCTCGAAGGCCTTTTCCAGAATGGCACGCCCCAGATAGGCATATTCCTTGACCTGGCGTTGACGCACGAATCGCCGGATCGCCGCGCGCGCCTTGCCGGTGACCACGAAATTTTCCCAGGTCGGCGATGGACTCTGCGCCTTCGAGGTGATGATTTCCACCCGATCCCCATTCTCGATCGGGGTTCTGAGCGGCATGATCCGACCGTTGATCTTGGCCCCCACACAGGTATCGCCGATACCGGAATGAACCGCATAGGCGAAATCCACGGGCGTCGCGCCCCGCGGAAGGCTGATCAGATCGCCCCTCGGGGTGAAGGCAAACACCTGATCCTGAAACATCTCGAGCTTGGTGTGCTCCAGAAACTCTTCCGGACCTGAGGCCTGCTCCAGGATGGCAAGAAGTTCGCGAAGCCAGCCATAGCGGCGTCCCTCCTTCTCCCCCGCATCCTCCTGCTTGTAGAGCCAGTGGGCGGCCACGCCACGCTCGGCGATCTCGTGCATCGGGCGTGTCCGTATCTGGATCTCGATACGGTGACGGCCGGGGCCGATCACGCCGGTATGCAGCGACTGATATCCGTTGCGCTTGGGGTTGGAAATGTAATCCCGGAATCGCCCGGGCACCGCATGGAAGGCCCCGTGCAGGACACCGAGTGTGCGATAGCAGGTTTCGACATCGCCAACGATCAGGCGGAAGGCCACGATATCGGCAAGCTGCTCGAAGGAAATCCTCTTGCGCTGCATCTTCGCCCAGATCGAGTAGGCCCTCTTTTCGCGGCCCGAAACCTCGGCATCGATACCCTTTTCCTTGAGAAACGAAACCAGCTCGTCGCTGATCCGATCAACGAGGTTGCCGCCCTGGTCGCGCAGATAGTCGAGCCGCGAGAGAATCGAGGCACGAGCCTCGGGATTGATTTCCGCGAAGGCGAGATCCTCAAGCTCGTCCTTCAGATCGTGAAGGCCGATCCTTTCCGCCAGCGGGGCGTAGATTTCCATGGTTTCCCGGGCGATCCGCCTGCGTTTTTCGGCGCTCGAGATATGGCGGAGGGTTCGCATGTTGTGAAGCCGGTCGGCCAGCTTGACCAGCAGCACGCGGATGTCTTCCGACATGGCCAGCAGCAGCTTGCGAAAGTTCTCCGCCTCCTTGGTGTTTTCCGATTGCAGTTCAAGCCGCGTCAGCTTGGTGACGCCATCGACCAGACGCGCGATGGATGGCCCGAACATGGATTCGATCCCCTCCAGATCGGCGCCGGTGTCTTCCACGGTATCGTGAAGAAGCGCCGTGATGATCGAATCCTGATCGAGCCGCATGGCGGTCAGAATCCCGGCCACCTCGAGGGGATGAGAGAAATAGGGATCGCCGGAGGCCCGGGTCTGTGTGCCATGGGCCTTCATGGCAAAGACATAGGCGCGGTTGATCATGTCCTCGTTGACGTCGGGATCATAGGCACGAATACGATCAACGAGTTCGAACTGGCGGATCATGGGCAGCCCTGAAACCGGGCACCGCCTGGTGGAGCCGAGGCGGGGCTCAGTCCTCGTTCCTTTCGGCCTCGGAGGAATCCTCCTCGACCGAATCCACGTCGGCAATCTCGGCGCCATCCTCGACGGCATCCTCGCCGACGGTCAGCAGATCATCCTCGATTTCCTGATCGACAAGGGAACGATCCGCGGCAGTCCCGGCCTGGGCCGGTGCGCCGAATCCATCGCCAAGAGCCAGAAAATCGGGATCCTCGTCCTCGACCTCATCGGATTCGCGATGCCGCTGATGGTTGAGAATCAGCGATTCGTTGAGGGAATCGAGGCTGAGGGTCTCGTCGGCGATTTCCCGCAAGGCGACGACCGGATTCTTGTCGTTGTCCCTGTCCAGCGTCAGGGGCGCCCCGGCCGAAAGATCACGCGCCCTTTGCGCGGCAAGAAGGACGAGGTCGAATCGATTGGGAATCTTGAGGATGCAATCCTCGACGGTAATGCGCGCCATCAGGGCCTCCAGCTGGACGAGTGCCGGAGAGTATATAGGCAGGGTCGCCGGCAAAAGCAAGGCAGATCAAGGGAAATCCCGGCCCAAAACCGCCCCCGGAAACAGGATCGGAGAGGGCATCAGGCCTTCGCGCCGCCCTCTTCGAAGCCGATCCGGGCCGCTGGGTGTGTCTCTTCATCGACCAGACGCCTTGCGACCTGATCCCCGGGCAGGGCAGAGATCATCGTCGCCAGGGTCTCGCCCGTGGCAGGGTGGCGGAATTCCGGAACGAGTTCGGCCATCGGGTAGAGCACGAAGGCTCTTTGGGACAGGCGCGGATGCGGCAGTTCAGGGACTGCGCCGGGCTCAGTCACCAGATCGTGCCAGACAAGAAGGTCAAGATCGAGAATCCGGGCGGCATTCGCTTCAGTCCGAACGCGGCCGAAACGACGTTCGATCTCCAGCATCAGGGCCAGAAGGGCGTGAGGTTCGAGGTGGGTGGAAACAGAGGCAACGCCATTCACGAACCAGGGTTGATCTGATGGGGGAACCGGCGCGCTTTCATACCAGCCCGACCGGGCAAGGATCGCGACGCCCCGGGATTCCAGACTGGCGAGGGCCAGTTCAAGAACCTGGCGCGGCGTTCCATGGGTGCCCGGAAGGTTGCTGCCAAGACCGATCAGGATCATCAGATCTCCCTTTTCGCCCGCCCCTGCGCCTTTTCCTGCCTGTCATCGGGCCTGTCCCGATGCCTTGCACGCCTCCGCCTAACCGGCCGGAATGGGGTTCATGCCTGTCTTTCGAGGAAATAGCATCGGTGCCTGAAGAGAGGAAGGCCGCTCTTGCCAGGCCTTTCTTGCCATTCCTGTCATGCACCTCCTGCCATGACTCTCTGGCCATGACGTCCTTGCCATCGCTCAAGGGCTGCGCCTATAAGGCGCGAAGGAACGTAAGGCGCGAAGGAAAGGCCCGGTCCATCAGTGCCCTTCGGGGCGGCAGGGGATCGTGCTCCCGGCCGGTGCCTGCTCCCGGTCTTCATTCAGGATCGTTCCCGAAACACGCCCCCGGATACCTCCCCCGGAAACACTTCAGGAGCCAATCCGTTCATGAGCCTTCATGACATGAACCTTCACAAGGATGATCGGCTGGCCCTGTTCATCGACGGCGCCAATCTTCACGCCTCGGTGCGGCAGATGGGGATCGATGTCGACTACCGCAAGTTGCGCGCCCTTTTCGCGTCCCGTTCCCGGCTTCTCCGTGCCTTCTATTACACGGCGCTCCTTGACGAACTCGAGCATTCCCCGGTGCGGCCGCTGATCGACTGGCTCGAATACAATGGCTTCACCCTTGTCACCAAACCCGCCAAGGAATTCACCGATCCGGATGGTCAGCGCAAGATCAAGGGCAACATGGATATCGAAATGGCGGTCGACATGCTGAACCTTGCCGACAGGCTCGATCATGCCGTGCTGTTCTCGGGCGATGGCGACTTCCGAAGCCTCGTCGAGGCTGTCCAGCAGCGCGGGGTGCGGGTGACGGTGATTTCCACCATCCGCACCTTTCCCCCCATGGCCGCCGATGAGCTGCGCCGCCAGGCCGATGCCTTCATCGATCTGGCCGACCTGGTGCCCGACATCGCCCGCCAGCGGAACGGGGTTGTCCAGCCGCCGGATTTCGGCCTTTCCGATGGCTGATCCGATCCGGGAACGGCTTTCGGATGCCGGCCTGGGCCCGGCATCCGAGTGCTCCCTTTGCCCGAGGCTGACCGGATTCCGCCATGATCAGCGCCTCCGCCATCCTGCCTGGCACAATGCACCGGTTCCCTCCTTCGGCAGCCTGAAGGCGCGCCTTCTCGTGGTGGGCCTTGCCCCGGGACTTTCCGGCGCCAACGCCACGGGACGGCCCTTCACCGGGGATGGGGCCGGGGCGCTTCTCTATCCCACGCTCCTTGAAACCGGATTCGCCCGTGGCACCTATGATGCACGCCCTGATGATGGCCTGATTCTTGCCGACTGCCGCATCACCAATGCCGTGCGCTGTGTGCCGCCGGGAAACCGTCCGCTGACCGGGGAAATCGGAAACTGCCGCCGCTTTCTTGACGCGGAAATCGCCGCCATGCGCAGGCTTTCCTGTATCGTGACCCTTGGCGCGATCGCCCACCGGGCCACCCTGGCGAGCCTTGGAATCCGCCCGGTCGAGGCACCCTTCGCCCATGGCCGGATCCATCACGCGGCGGGCAGGCCGACGATTCTCTCGAGCTATCATTGCTCGCGTCTGAACACCAACACGGGACGCCTGACCGCCTCCATGTTCAAAGAGATCTTCGAAGGTGCAAGATCTGTCCTGGAGCGGCCTTCCCTTCAGCCGTAGCGCTGTTCCTTCCAGGGATCGGCATCGTTCGAATAGCCGCGCCGTTCCCAGTAACCGGGCTCGTCGGTCTCGGAAAAGATCAGGCGTCGCACCCATTTGGCGCTTTTCCAGAAGTAGAGCGAAGGCACCACCACCCGCACCGGGCCACCATGTTCGGCCGGGATGGCCTCGCCGTTCCGGGCAGAGGCCAGAAGCGAATCGGGCGCAAGAAAACGCTCCAGCGGCATGTTGGTGGTATAGCCATCATGGCTCTTGATCAGGACGAAACGGGCCTTTGGCGAAGGCGCGACCTGCTCGGCAAGAGTAGCGGTTGAAACCCCGGTCCAGACGCTGCCCAACAGGGACCATGAAGTAACGCAATGAACATCCGCCGTCACCGAGCATTCGGGCAGGGCCTGAAATCCGCGCCAGTCGAGGTCGATCGGGGTTGAAACGGCGCCATCGATACGAAGGCTCCAGTCCTGCAGAGGGACAACAGGCCTGTCCCCGAGATCGAGAACGGGCCATTTCTCGACCAGCCTCTGGCCGGGAGGAAGGGGTTTCCTGTCCTGGTCTGCTCTTGTCATGCCTGCCCCCCTCTGGCCCCCTTCGGAACGGGCTTCATCACCCATGAGAGCGATTGCGATCGCGCAGCACCCGCGCCTTCTCGCGTTGCCAGTCCCGTTTCCTTTCCACCTCGCGCTTTTCGTATTGCCGCCGCCCCTTGGCCAACCCCAGTTCCACCTTGGCAATCCCGCGAGCATTGAAATAGAGAGACAAGGGAACCGCCGTCATGCCATCGCGCTGAATCGCACCGATCATGCGATTGAGCTGGCGACGGCGCAACAGAAGCTTGCGTGGTCGGCGCGGTTCGTGGGCCTGTCGGCCGGCATGGCTGTATTCCGGGATATGCGCATTCACCAGCCACAGATCGCCGCCCTGCTCCCGGGCATAGGCATCGTTGAGATTGGCGCCACTGATCCGCAGCGCCTTGACCTCGGAACCGGTCAGCATCAACCCGGCCTCCAGGCTCTCCTCGATCATGTAGTCCCGGCGAGCCTTGCGGTTCTGGGCAATCGGCCTGTCGGGGCCGGAGGCGGGTTTCGCGGCTTTCGCCATCAGATCAGCCGAGCAATCCGGCGCCAGCCAGAGCCGCCCGCACCTTCTCCCGCGAGGTTTCAGCGATCTCCACCAGCGGCAGACGAAGCTCTCCCGAACAGAGCCCCAGAAGTTCGGCCGCGTATTTCACGGGCCCCGGGCTGGTTTCGCAGAACAGGGCATCATGGACCGGCAGAAGCCTTTGGTTCAGCCGATCGACCGTTTCCCGATCACCCGCGGCAAAGGCATTGTGAAGCTCGGCGCAAAGCGCCGGGGCGATATTGGCCGTGACGGATATGCAGCCATGGCCGCCCTGGGCAAGAAAGGGCACGACCGTCGCATCCTCGCCGGAAAGCTGGCAGAAGGCATCGCCGCAAACAAGCCGGGTCCTGAGCGGGCGCACCAGATCGGCGGTGGCATCCTTGATGCCGACGATATTGGGATGTTGCGCCAGCCTGGCCAGGGCTTCCATGCCAAGATCGACAACCGAACGGCCGGGAATGTTGTAGATGATGATCGGCAGGTCCACCGCATCAGCAATGGCCAGAAAATGCGCGACCATTCCCGCCTGGGTCGGCTTGTTGTAATAGGGCGTGACCTGAAGCCCCGCATCGGCCCCGGCCTTCAGGGCATGGCGTTGCAGCATGATGGCTTCATCGGTTGAATTCGATCCCGCTCCCGCGATCACGGGAACCCTTCCCTTAGCGACTTCAAGGCACAGCTCCGTGACCCTCATATGTTCTTCATGAGAGAGCGTCGGAGATTCTCCGGTAGTGCCGCAAGGTACGAGACCATGGGTTCCGGCATCGATCTGGGCCTCGACGAAGCGCTGATAGGCGTCTTCGTCGATCCTTCCGTTGCGGAACGGAGTCAGGAGGGCTGTCAGTGACCCCTTGAACATTCTGTTGAACTCCCTTGCCGGGCAGGCGAGACTTCCTCCTGCGCTTGTGCCCTGTCGCAGGCGGCGGCCTCTCTTGCTGCCCGATCCCTTGATGATCGCCGGCACCATAGACCTGCTCGCCCCGCCTTGCCAAGAGCATGGGCGCGTGATCGGCTAACCGAACCTTAACCCTGCGAGATCATCCTGTGGCCCAAGATTCCCGGACCATGCTTCAAGGATCCCTGCCGATGACGCATCCTCGTCACGGAAATGCGCAGAACCGGGTCACTCCTGTCCCTGAACGGACGCCCCTCTCCAGGATTTTCATGGTTTCCATGCTGGCCGTGGTTTTCATGGGCGTCCTGCCCGCAGGGATGGTTGCCCTGTCTCCGGCTTCCCTTGCCGATCCCGGTATTGTCCGGCAGATGCCGATTCCTCCCCCGTTGCCGCCTCAACGCGCTCATGAAGATGTCTTTGCCGCCGTGGCCCTGGGGGACTGGGCCAGGGCTCGAACCCTTGCCTCCGCGCGGAACGATCCTTTACTCGGCCGGGTGGTGGACTGGATTCGCCTGACCTCGCCCGGGGAAAAAATATCCTTCAGCGAAATCGCCGCCTTTCTGGGCAACCATCCGGACTGGCCGGACAGGGCACGCATGCGCCTTCATGGCGAGATGGCAATGGGCTCCGGCGAAAGCGACCGGGTGATCCTCGACTGGTTTGCCGAGGCGCCGCCGCGCACATCTCAGGGTGCGGAGCGCCTTGCCGCCGCCCTGCAGCGCGCGGGAAGACACGATGAGGCCCGTCAGATCATCCGCGAGGCATGGATCACGATGAACTTCGCCGCGCGCGACGAACGCGCCTTCCTGCGGGCGCATCGGGCCTCGCTGGATGGCGCAAGTCATGATGCGCGGCTGGACAGGCTTCTCTGGGACGGGCGAAGCTGGGAAGCAAGACGCATGCTGAACCAGGTTTCCCCGACCGCCCATGCGCTTGGCGTGGCAAGGATGCGCCTTGCCGAACAGGCGGCGGGCGTCGATTGGGCGATCCGCCAGATCCCGGATGCCGCCCTGTTCGATCCGGGCTTCGTCTATGAGCGGCTACGCTGGCGCAGGGCACGGGGGCGCGACGACGAGGCCATTGCACTTCTTCATGCCTTTGATGCGCATCGTGCGGCCCTGCCGGAATCTTCCCCCCTGCCCCATGCCGAACGCTGGTGGCAGGAACGCGGCACCCTGGCGCGTCGGGCGCTCCGTGCAGGAAACATCAGCCTTGCCTACGACCTTGCCGCCGGGCACGGGCAGACAGGGGGTGCCAGCATGGCGGACGCCGAATGGCTGTCCGGCTGGATCGCCCTGATCTTTCTTGAGGATGCGCCCCGGGCCGCGATCCACTTCGAAACCCTACACGATCAGGTTCGCTTTCCCGTCAGTGTCGCTCGCGGCGCCTACTGGGCAGGCCGCGCCGCCGAGGGCATGAAGGACAGCCAGAACGCCCGCGAGTGGTACCTTCGAGCAGCCAGCCATGCCACAACCTTCTATGGGCAGCTTGCCCTGAAACGACTGGAAAACGCCTCACCGCCCCCGCTCGCCGCACCGCCGCCGGTCGAAGCCGCCGAACGCGAGCATTTTGCCTCGCGCGAGGTGGTCCGCGCGGCACGGTTGATTGCCGGTTCCCATGACCCTGCCCACAAGCGAAGCTTCATCCGTCACCTGGCAAGGCAGGCGGAAACCCCGAGCGAACATGCCCTTGCGGCATGGCTTGCCGAAGAGACCCAGCGTCGCGATCTGTCCCTGCTTGTGGCGCGCGAGGCCATCAACCGGGGGGTGACATTGATCGAGCATGGCTGGCCCACCCCGTACCTGCCCGGAGATCTGAATGGTCTTGATCCATCCATCCTGTTTGCCCTGATGCGTCAGGAGAGCGGCTTCAATATCGATGCCCTGAGCTGGGCCGGCGCCCGGGGGCTGATGCAGGTGATGCCGGCCACCGCCCAGGAAGTGGCCCGTAGCCTTGGGGTTCCCTTTTCCCGCGAAAGACTTTCCACGGATCCCGAATACAACATGATGATCGGCACCACCTATCTGGATCGCCTGCTTACCCGATTCGACGGATCCGTCGTTCTAGCCCTTGCCGCCTACAATGCCGGTCCGGGACGTGTGCAGCGATGGTTGCGCGAGCATGGCGATTTTCGTAACGGCGAGATCGATACCATCGACTGGATCGAAAGCATCCCCTTCCAGGAAACCCGGAACTATGTGCAACGCGTCGTGGAAAATCTGGTGATCTACCGGGCCATGCGAAGCGGCGAAGGCGTGAGGCCCGAACAGCTTGCCCGTCTTTCGGCAAGACTGCCCCGTGAGGAAGCCGCCGCGCTGGTCCCTGAACGCGACTGATGCCCTGTGACACCCTGCCGGGCACCGTTCTCAGAAACGAATGTCCGACTGACGGCAGACCCAGATCGTCGTCGCAAGGGTGGCGAACAGCAGGATCGCGGCGGTGACCGCGAAGCTCATGGAGAGACTGAAGACTTCGGCGATTCCTCCCATGGCGACGGGCACGAGCAGCGAGGCCAGACGGTTGACAGAGGTGCGCAGCCCCACGCTCATTCCCTGACGTTCCCTGCCCACCGAGCGCGACAGCATGGCAAGCAGGGTCGGAAAGCCAAGCCCGACACCGGCCCCGTAAAGCGCCGACAGCACCAGCAAGGCCCAGAACCCCGTGAACAGGGGGGTTGCTGTCATGAACACCGTGGTTCCGATCGTTGCTCCGACCAGGATCCACAGGGCCGGAATATGACGCTCCAGCGACTTGATCAGGGGCGGCGTGACCGTGGCCACCAGATTCGCCGTGGCGAGCAGCAGGCCGATCAGGCTTTCTCCAAGCTGAATTTCTCCCAGATAGACGATGTAGAAGGATGTCTGAACACTGGCCACGCTGATCCGGATGAAGGTGAAGATCATCACCATCGCCACCACCGGAATCAGACAAAGCGCAAGCGCCGCCCTGTAATCGGCGGCTCTCGGCACGAGATCACCGGGCCTGGCTCTTGCCTCGGCAAGCCCGAGATGGCGTTCACCCGGAATCAGCAGGGTGAACAGCACCATCAGCAAGGCCCACAGGCACAGAAAACCGAACCCTGCATGAGGGCCGCCGAATTCCGTGACCATTCCTGTCAGGAGAGGGCCTGCGAAACAGCCGCCGTTGGAAAACAGCACCAGCCGCCCGGCATGGCCGGATTCGCCCCGCATCAGCATGCCGTAGAAGGTCTGCGACCCGACCCAGCAGAGCCCCTGGGCCAGCCCGAAGACAAGCTGAAGCAGGATGATGGCGGCGATCCAGGGCATGAACGGATAGAGCGGAAACAGGATCACGCAAACCATGGCGACGGCCATGGTGACCCGCCTCGGCCCCAGCCGATCCATCAGAACTCCGCCATGGATGGAAAACAGAAGGGGCAGCAGCGAACGGGCGCCGATGGCAATGCCGATCCAAAGCGGCGATGCCCCGAGGGCCAGCATCCAGAGCGGCACCAGAATCGAGGCCATCGGCACCATCGAGAGGCTGAAGAAGGCCGTGCCGTAAATCCCGACGATGCTGCGACGCCGCAAGCGCTGGTCCAGGGCGGCAAAGGCGGAAAGGCCTGGGGATGGAACGCTCATGAACCGCGATGCTTTCCGCTGTCGCCTGTGCGGGGATATTGCAGGGATAAGGAAGGAACCGGGCAGGAAGCCCTGAAGGAAAGAGGAAGGGGTGTCGGGAATGTCAGGGCTCCTCATGCCTGCATTCCTGCCGGAAAGTCCTAGCACGGAAAGGCTGAATAGGCTAACAATGGTCGGGTGACAAGGCTCGCGCCTGCGGCCTTCCTTCACGAGACTGCGATGCCTGAGGCCTTCACCCGCACTCCGGCCCCGTGGCGGTTCTCCGTTCCGGTTTACCGTTCCTTCCTGAAGATCGCAGCCAGATGTGAAAGGAGCCAAAGGCTTCGGGGCCCTGGATTGAGTTCAGAAGATCTTGCAGGGGATCTTGCAGGATCAGGGACAGAGCATCAGATCAGGCACAGAGCATCAGAAGGGAGCAAGTTGCGCGATGGCATTCAAGGATGAAACCGAAAAGGCCCACCTTTCGGATCAGAACTGCAGCTTCTATCTGGAAGGCCTTCGGGAATCGGCCGAGTTCCGCAAGGTTTACAAGACCCAGATGAAGGGTGTCGTGAAGGCGAATGAAATGCCCATGGAGCGCTCGCCCGACGGCCTGATCAAGCATGTCATCCATGAAAAGATGAACACCACCGAGATGTGCATCGATGCCTACATGCAGTTTCTCGAGGGTGGCGAAGCCACGGGCAAGTCCCGGCATCTGACCGAAGAAATCGCCTATGTCATCCAGGGGCATGGCTACGACCTTCACTGGGATGTGAATTTCGACTGCAAGGACGAGTTCGAGTGGAGCTGGGACAATGAGCCCAAGAAATTCGAATGGAAGGAAGGCGATTTCATCTACGTCCCGCCCTATGTCATTCATCAGCGTTTCAACGGCGATCCTTCGAACCAGGCCCGGGTCATGGTTGTGAACAGCCGGATCATCAAGAAGATGGGCTTCGACTGGTTCGAGCAGCTCGAAAACGCCAAGGGCTTCGAAGACGTCAAGGTCTGAGGGAGCCAGTCTTTCACGCCCCGCAGGATCGGCACCGGAGCGGGGTGACGGCGCGGGATCACAAGGCCTTGCCGATGGACCTCTCTGCCTTGCCAGCCGCCCTGCCCTCCCTGTAAGCCTGTCTTCAACGAGATGGGCTTGACAGCCCTTGCCTTGAGCATGATCGGGCCGAAATCCGGCTTCTGAAGAAGCCCTGGCCTGAGCGCCCGATGTTGAGCCACGCGTGAAGCGATACCCCTTTCCGCTTTGCCGATGGCTGTTCCCGCACCGAAACCCAGAACAATGGAGGTTTTCATGACTCTGATTCTTTCCAACGACGATGTGGAACAGCTTCTGACAATGCCGGACTGCATTGCCGTACTCGAGGATGCCTACGGTGAACTGGCGGCAGGGCGTGGTGTGACACGGACCCGTTCCGACATCATCGCGCCCACCGCCTACGGGCCCGAGGCCGTGTATGGCCTGAAATCGATGGATGGCGTGATTCCCAAGCTCGGTGTCGGGGCGATCCGCATCAATTCCGACATCGTCACCAATCCCCGGATCGGCAACAGCCAGCGCCGGGTGAAGGTTCCGGCCGCCCCCGGCAATCGCTATGTCGGGCTGGTGCTTCTGTTTTCCACGGACAATGGCGAACCGCTCGCCATCTTCCCCGATGGCGTTCTTCAACATATCCGCGTGGGGGCAACCAATGGCCTTGGTGTGAAATACATGGCCCGCAAGGATGCCCGCAGCATCGGCCTGCTTGGCTCCGGCTGGCAGGCGGAAACCCAGCTGACAGCCGCGTGCAGCGTGCGCGACATCGAATCGATCAAGGTCTTTTCTCCCACCCGCGAGAATCGCGAGGCCTTTGCCGAACGGATGAGCGGTCTCCTGGGCCTGTCCGTCACTGCCACCGAGACACCGGAAGATGCCGTCAAGGGCGTCGATATCGCCATGTGCGGTACCAACTCGATCGATCCGGTCTTCTTTGCTCCCTGGATCGAGGAAGGCATGCACCTGTCGTCGATCAAGAAGCCGGAAATCGAGCCGGATGCCATCAAGGCCTCACACAGGGTTGCCGTTCATACCCACGACACGACCCCGATCCTGGTGGTTGCCGAAGGCGCCCCCTTTCAGGAAGAGAGCAAGGGCAAGGCCTGGAATGCGGCGCGGGATCTCGATTTCAATGCCATGCCGACCATCGCCGACCTGATCACCGGCGCGGCAACAGGACGCGAAAACGATGCAGAGGTGACCTGCTTCCTGAACAATCTGGGCCTCGGCTATCAGTTCGCCGCCGCCGGATCGGTGATCTACAAACGGGCCATTGAACAGGGAATCGGCAACGAACTGCCGACCGACTGGTTCACCGAGACCGTTCACCCCTGACATGGCCGGGACGCACCGGGCCGGGGCGCGCCGGACGAGATGACCAGCCTGCCCCGCCCGGCCCGGAGGTTTGCCTGTGACCCTGATTCTCGACAATGACGAGATCACCGGGCTTCTGGACATGGCGACCTGCATGGCCACCCTTGAAAGCTCCTATCGCGACCTTGCCGCGGGAAACGGCGGCACCCAGCCCCGCCATGAGATTGCCTCCCCCTCCGGCAGGGAGGGCCATGTCTACATTCTCAAATCCATGGAGGGTGTTCACCCGCCCTCCCGATATGCCACCCTGCGGTTGAATTCGGACATCATCGGCTGGGACGTTCATGCGGGATCCACCCGCCGCGTCAAGGTTCCAGCGGCATCCGGCCAACGCTATGTGGGCCTCGTTCTCCTGTTCTCGACAGAGACGGGAGAGCCCCTCGCCATCTTTCCCGATGGCGTGTTGCAACGGATACGGGTTGCCGCCACTTCGGCACTGGGCGCCCGGTTCATGGCCAGGGAAGAGTCCCGAACCGTTGTCCTGATCGGTTCCGGATGGCAAGCCGGCGCCCAGGCCGAGGCCATCGCCACTGTTCGTAGCTTACGAGATATTCGTGTCTTCAGCCCCAACCCTGCTCATCGCCAGGCCTTCGCCCGAACCACCGAAGAGCGCCTGAAACTTCCCGTTACGCCATGCGAAAGTCTCGAATCCGCTCTTGAAGGGGCGGATATCGTGCTTTGCGCCACCAACGCGCTGGATCCCCTTATACGGCTTCATCATCTTCGCCCGGGGGTTCATTACAGCAGCATCAAGCCCGCAGAGATCGCGACCGACGCGGTTCATGCCTGCGATCGGGTTGCGGTCCATCTGCGTGACAATGCACCCCGGATCGTCAGAACACGGGGCGTGATCCTGGAAGAGGATCGCAAGCAGGCCCTTGCCCCGGATCGGGATCTTGGCGAAGACAGCTTTCCCGAACTTGCCGATCTTCTGACAGGCCAAGCTTCCGGCCGGCAAACGGCGGATGAGACAACCTGTTTCCTGAACTATTCCGGGACGGGTTACCAGTTCACCGCCATCGCTGGCCTGCTTTACGACACGGCGCGTAGTGCGGGTATCGGGCGCGACATTCCAACCGACTGGCTCACCGAACGCGAACATCCCTAAGCCAAGATCCTTTGTGCCGCACACCAAAGGCACGGCGCCGGATCACGTCTTACAACAAGCCTTGTGCGACCGGGCAAGGGGCTTCACTCCGGCGCTTGCAGATTCCTGTCTTGCGTGTTCTGGTCACGGAGTTCCTGAAACCCCACACACCACAAAAGAAAAGGGCGGGAGCATGGCTCCCGCCCTCATCGGTCAGGATTCACGCCTGATCAGCGAATGAACCAGTCATAGTAGGTGCTCCTCACGAATTCCTTGGCGACCAGATAGACGTCGAAGAATTCGGTCTGCGGCCAGGGAAGGGCCAGCAGATGATCGAAGAGGAAGCCTGCAAAGGCCATCACCGATGCGGCACAGATCAGGGTCAGCTTCCATCGCTCCTTGCCCTCGATCTTCATGTAGAGGATCACGAACAGGAACAGCGAGAAGATCATGCCAATCAGCGCCGACATCCCGACATAAAGCAGCAGCCAGCCCATGTACTGGGCAGCCCGGGATGCGGTTTCCTTCTTGGTCATGGTCGATTCCTTGACCGTCAGGTCAAGGTGCATCGACTTTCTCACCATCGCTTCCGGAGAGTTCGGATCAACGAACTCCTTGGTGCGGAAGGTGTAGTTGAGAAGGCTGATCGCCATGATCGTGAAGCCGAAATAGCCGACGATCTCGGGCACGATCCGCGCATCCTTGTTCCAGCCAGAGGCCTCCCACAACAGCCAGGTAAACAGGCCCAGCATGAAGATGTAGAAAGCGGTCTGGATATCGAAGCGCGGCTTCGGGCCGAAGCAGGCTGCCATGCCACGCAGCCCGCCTGCGTTCTGATACTCCTTGAACAGGGGGCGCATCAGCCCGTAGATCGAGATCGCAAACATGGCCAGAACAACCCAGCGAACACTCTCCCACGATGTCGGGAAGATCCACTCGGTGCCGTAACGCTGCACGGAAATGAACATGTAGCGTTCGACGATCCCGCCAAGAACCACGCCGAGAATCACCGGTGGCCGCGGCCATTTGAGCCGCTTCATGGTCCAGCCGATGGTTCCGAAGATCAGCAGGGTATAGATATCACCCCACTGCCGCGACCCCTGGAACGCGCCGATGAACACGATCGACAGGATCAACGGCATGATGATGGAGTAGCGAACAAGGGCAAGCTTGGCGAACTGGTTCGAGAACATGAAACAGATGCCGGCGCCAAGGATGTTGGCGATCGCCACCGACCACACCATCGAATAGGTCACATCGAGGTTCTTGGTCAGCATGTCCGGACCGGGAACAAGCCCGTGGATCAGGAAGGCCCCGAGCAGGATCGCCATGGAAGCCGAACCCGGCACGCCGAAGGCGATGGTCGGCACCAGAGAGCCGCCCTCCTTCGCATTGTTCGCACCTTCTGAGGCCAGAACACCCCGAACATCGCCCTTGCCGAAGCTCATCTCCGCCCCGGGTTCGGTACGCGCCGCATGGCCATAGGCCACCCAGTCGACAATGGCCGCACCAAGACCGGGAATGGCACCAAGGGCCGCCCCAAGCCAGGCCACGCGGATGACCAGCCACCAGTGACGGAAGGTGTCGCGCACCCCCTGCCACTGCCCCGTACGGGTATCGACGGCCTTGGGATCGGCAGCAATGGAACTGCGGTTGATGCCCATGTCGGCCAGTTCCGGCAATGCGAACAGGCCGATGGTGACCGGCACCAGCGGCAAGCCATCCCACAGGTAAAGGGAATCCATGGTCCAGCGCAGGGTGCCCGTTTGCGGATCCGAACCGATCATGGCGACCATGAGGCCAAGACAGGCCGCAGCCACGCCGCGCATCGGCGACGATCCCGAAAGAACGGCGACCATCGACAGGCCGAACACCGAAAAGGAGAGAAGTTCCGGAGATCCCAGATAGAGCATCACCGGTCGCAGGATCGGGATCGAGACTGCCAGAAGCAGAGCGCCGAAAAGCCCCCCGAGCAGAGAGGCCGAATAGGCCGCGCCGAAGGCGCGACCTGCCTGCCCCTGTCTGGCAAGGGGGTGTCCATCCAGAATGGTGGCCGCCGATCCCGTGGTTCCCGGAACGCCGAACAGGACGGCCGGTATGGTATCGGAGGTCGTGGTGACCGCTGACATTCCCAGAAGGAAGGCGAAGGCGGCGAACTTGTCCATGTCGAAGGTGAAGGGGAGAAGCAACGCCATGCCGACGATGCCGCCAAGCCCGGGAATGACCCCGAGCATGAGACCGATCACCACGCCGCCGAACAGAAACACCATTCTCGACGGGTCTGCGATGATCAGAAGCGCGTCTCCCGCGCTGGTGAGCATGAGAAGAAGGTAATCCATTAGAGCCTACCCTGTCCCTGTGAACCGTTTGTTCTGGTGCTTTTGACGCACCTCGAAAGAGCGCCACCGTATCGAAAACCGGCCGATGGCGCCGCCAAATCTGAGGAATGAAAATGAGACACGCGATCCCCCTATGTTACGCAGCTACTCGAAACGCAGGAACCTGACGAGGCACGAAGGCCTCCCCCTGAAACCACCCTCACGCGGAAGGGTCCGACGACGAATCCTTCCACCGTTTGAAGAGTGTGTGGGAAACCCCGAAGAAATCAAGTGCTTTCCCCACCGTCTGGTTGATGATGTCATCAAGGGTTTTCGGACGGATGTAGAACGCAGGCACCGGCGGCATGACCACCGCCCCGTAATCCGAGGCCCTGGCCATCAGCTCGATATGCCCTTTATGCAAGGGCGTTTCGCGAAGCAGCAGCACAAGCCGGCGCTTTTCCTTCAAGGTCACATCGGCAGCCCTGACGAGCAGATTGTCATCATAGGAATTCACGATCCCCGACAGGGTCTTCACCGAACACGGGGCGACGACCATGCCGGAATGGATATAGGAACCACTGGAAAGCGAGGCTCCGATATCGCGGTAGTCGTGAACCACATCGGCCATGGCCTGAACATCGGAAACCTTCCAGTCCGTTTCATCGTGAATGGTGCGCCCGGCCGAGGGTGACATCACCAGATGCACCTCGTGAATGCCGGCTGCCTTGAGAACTTCAAGCATGCGGATGCCATAAATGGCCCCGGATGCCCCGGAAATGCCGACAACGATACGCTGTTTTTCCACGCTCTGCTCCTTGTCCGAGGGCAGGGCCACCAACGGTCGCACATGGCCGGTGGTGGCCCTGACTGAAAATGCCCCCGATGATCCTGCCTTCTATTTGTGGAAGACATCCCGACGCTGGGTGATGGTATCCACCAGGGCCGGCTGTCCTGCCTTGACCCGGGCAATGGCCCGCCGAAGGGCAGGCTGGACATCCTCCGCCCGATCGATCGGGCCCTCGCCATACCAGCCCATAGCCCTCGCGAGACCGGCGAAATCCGGGTCCGGATCGCCGAGATCCATCCCGATATAGGCCTTGGTCTCATCCGTCTTGCGCAGCTGGGCCATGCGGATCTGATGTTCCCAGTCGTTGTAATAGGCCCGGTTGTTATACATCACGATCAGCATCGGCAGCTTGTGCTTGGCGGCAATCCAGAGAGCCCCGGCATCGAACATCAGATCGCCATCGGGCTGGATGTCGACGACCA